>NZ_JBUDSW010000048.1:0-16739 GCF_054921475.1 Desulfobaculum sp.
TGACATAATAGCCGCCACTGGCCGCCACATTGTGCATCAGCGCCACCACGGGCCGCCCCGTGCGCTGCCGAAAGGCCATCACTTCATGATACAGCGTGTCCGACGCGACAACCGTGCCGCCCGGAGAGTCCACCATCAACACCACGGCGCGGATGTCCGGGTCCGCCTCAGCCCGGCGCAGGTGCGAGACGACCTCCTGCACCAGACTGGGCCGCGTGCTCAGCGATGGGCCAAACTCGCGCGGCGGCGCCGTGGAGATGGTCCCTGTGACGGGAATGACCAGCACTTTTTCCGGCGCAGTGCCGGAGATGACGCTTTCTGCCAGCGGCTGGCCCGCCCCGTCGCCAAACAGGGAAATCTTGGGCGCGCAGGCGGCAAGGCCGATGACAGTGAAGAGCATGACGCAAAGACACAGACGACGGCGGAACATGGCGGCCTCCTTGAGGGTATGGCGCAATACAAGCAATGCAATGGAGACGCGAGGATAGCACAGGTGCAGGGAGGGGAACAGCGCAGGGGCTGGAGGAAGGGGAAGAGGGCGGAGCCTTGCGGCGGAGAGTGCGCAGGCCGCGTAGTGGGCCGTTCGTGTGTGGGGAGCGGAAGCGTTGGTGTTGGCGCAACGTGGCTTCTCATTTTCGATCCCTCAGAAAATCGCTACATAGCCTCGCACACAAACAGCGCACAGAATCGCGCACAACAGCGCACAAAAAAACCGGCCGAAGGCAAAGCGCCTTCGGCCGGGTGTAGGGCAGGGTGGTGCGGACTAGTGGTCGCAGATATTCTGGCCCACGGTCAGCTTGCCGTCGAGGTAGGTCTTGACGATTTCCTCGGGGTCGCCGGGCTGTGCGCCGACAACGACCTTGATGCCGTTTTCGGTGAACAGGCTCTGGGCGCGTGCGCCCATGCCGCCGGCGATGATGACGTTGGCGCCCTTTTCGGCCAGCCAGCGGGGCAGAACGCCCGGCTCGTGCGGCGGAGGCGTGAGCAGTTCACCCTTGGTGATGGTTTTGCTCTCGTTGTCCACGTCCATCACGGCGAATTTGTCGCAGTGGCCGAAGTGCATGCACAGCTGGCCATTGGCCACGGGCACGGCAAAGCGGGTGGTGCCGTTGTCGCTGGCGAGAATGGCTTCCACGGGCTGGGTGGTGTCTGCCTGTTCCTGCAGCTTGCCGGCAAGGCCCAGCAGGGGCTTGATGATGTGGTTGAAGGCTTCGCCAACCGGGCTGTGATCGCCCAGCTTCAGCACGGGGAAGCCCTCGTCGCCGGCGCGGGCAACATCGGCGTTCATGGGGATGCTGCCGAGGAACGGCACGCCGGTCTGCTGGGCGAGTTCTTCGCCGCCGCCGGAACCGAACACGTTTTCCACGTTGCCGCACTTGGAGCAGACAAAGCCGCTCATGTTTTCCACGATGCCGACGATTTCGTTGCCGACCTGATTGCAGAAGGTCACGGAGCGGCGCACGTCGTCAATGGCCACACCCTGCGGGGTGGTGACGATGACGGCCTTGGCGTCGGAGCCGAGCTCCTGCAGGGCGGAGAGGGGTTCGTCGCCGGTTCCGGGAGGGCAGTCCACGATCAGGAAGTCGAGGTCGCCCCACGTGACGTCGGAGATGAACTGGCGGATGAGGCCAATCTTCACCGGGCCACGCCAGATGACGGCGTCGTCCTTGGAGGGCAGCAGGAAGCCGAGGGACATAACGCCCAGATTCTGGCTCCAGGAGACAGGCTCCATGCAGTCGCGCTCCATGTGGGGCTTTTCGTCCTGCAGGGAGAGCAGGCGCGGGACGCTGGGGCCGTGGACGTCAACGTCCAGCAGGCCAACCTTCATGCCCGCCATGGACAGCGCCACGGCAATGTTGGTGGCGACGGTGGACTTGCCCACGCCGCCCTTGCCGGACATGACGACAATCTTATTCTTGATCCGGCCCAGGGCTTTCTTGATTTTCTGGTCCTGAGGGTTCTCCTGGCAGGAGCCGCAGGATTCGCTGCCGCTGGAGCAGTTTCCGCATTCGCTCATAGTGTTCCTCCTAATCTATGCCTTATCGGCAAACAGGCGACGGGACACGTTGTCCCAGATAGTGCGCATGGTAAGGCCAAGGCCGTCGGGGTCGTACTCGACGATGCTTTTGCCGTGAATTTGCGCAGTTGTGACCACCTGGTCATACGGGAGCACGCCCGCGATTTCAACGTCGTACTCCTCACACCAGCATTTGATCTCTTCAACGATGGCGGCGTTGATGTCCGCTTTGTTGATGATGACCATCATGGGCACCTTGAAGTGCCGTGAAAGTTTATACACGCGCTTGAGGTCGTGCAGGGCGGAGAGTGTCGGCTCTGCAACGGCCAGCGTCAGGTCCGTGCCGCCAAGGGAGGCGATGACCGGGCAGCCCACACCGGGAGGGCCATCGGTCAGGATGAGGTCCGCGCTTAGCTTTTCCGCTGTGGTGCGGGCTTCCTTGCGCACAGTGGTGACCAGCTTGCCGGAGTTCTCCTCGCCTATGCCAAGGTTGGCGTGCACCATGTGCCCAAAGCGCGTTGTGGAGTCGTACCAGTAGCCGCACATGCGTTCCTGCATGGTGGCGGCCTGAACCGGGCAGACAAAGGCGCAGACGCCGCAGCCCTCACAGTGTTCCTTCTGCACCGTGAAGTCTTCGGTAATGGCGTCGTAGCGGCAGTGTTCCGCGCACAGCCCGCACTGGGTGCAGGCGTCCGGGTCAATGGTCGCTATCTCGCCGCTGTAGAAGTCCACAGTGCGGCCCACGGTGGGGTCCAGGATGAGGTGCAGGTCCGCCGCGTCCACGTCGCAGTCCGCAAGGACTTTGTTGGGCGTCAGGGCGGCCAGCGCGGCCGTGACGGTGGTTTTGCCCGTGCCGCCCTTGCCGCTGATGACTACAAGTTCCTTCATGCCGCGCCCTCCTGTGCCGCCATGCTCTGGATATTGGCCCAGATGGCGGCGTAGGCCTGCGAGAAATCGGGCAGGGCTTCAATGTGCAGGCGTCCCTCGGAGTAGCAGTGCGCCGCCTCGGTGGAGTGGGGCAGGCTGCCCAGCAGGGGGATGCCTTCGCGCTCAAGGTATTTGTGTGTGCGGTCGTCGCCCATGCCGTCGCGGTTGATGACCACGCCAAAGGGGATGTTCATCTTGCGCAGCACGCCTACGGCCAGTTCAAGGTCATGCAGGCCAAAGGGCGTGGGTTCGGTGACCAGCACGGCAAGGTCGCTGCTGCCAAGGGACGCAATGACCGGGCAGCTGGTTCCGGGCGGGCTGTCGATAATGCGCACGTCCGCCTCGGGCGAGTCCTTTTTGACGGCCTGAATGAGCGGCGGAGCCATGGCTTCGCCGATGCGGAGTTCACCGCCGGTGACGATGAGCCCCTTGGCGCCGGAAACCGTGGCCGGGCCTTGCCTGACGATGCCGATTTCGCGCTCGCCCTCGGTGATGGCGTTTGCTGGGCATGCAAGGTTGCACAGGCCGCATCCGTGACAGAGTTCGGGAAAGACCATGACCGACCCGCCCATCATGATGAGCGCCTTAAAGCGGCAGAGGTCTACGCACTTGCGGCACTCCTCGCCGAGGCAGGCGTCCTCGTCCACGACGGGGACGGGCACGCTCTCGGTGCGGGTTTCGGTCCAATCCGGCTTGAGGAAAAGGTGCAGGTTGGGCTCCTCCACGTCGCAATCCAGCGCCGTGACATGGGTGCCCCGCGAGGCAAGCCATGCGGCGAGGTTTGCGGAGACCGTGGTTTTGCCCGTGCCGCCCTTTCCGCTGGCAACGGCTATATTCAGCATCGTGGTATCCATTCTCCCCGGCCTACCAGTGGCCTTCCTTGTCGGCGGCGTCGGCTGCGCTCAGCTTGCCGGACTTGAAGGCGTCCAGCGCTTCCTGCACGGTGCCCGCCGCGCCAAGGTAAATGTCAATCTTGCCCTTGTTCAGTGCAGTGAAGGCCTTGGGGCCAACGTGGCCGGTGATGACGGCCTGTGCGCCCGTGCGGGCCACATTCTGCGCGGCCTGAATGCCCGCGCCCTGCGCCAGGGTAAGGTTTTGCGTGTTGTCTGCGTAGTCGATGTCGCCGCTTTCGGTATCCACAAGGACGAATCCGGCGGCGCGGCCGAAGCGGGGGTCGATGGAGCTGTCCAGAGTCTGGCCCTGACTGGTGATGGCGATTTTCATCTATGCGCCTCCCTTTTTCGGAGTATTTCCCGTGCCTCGTCCGTGACCCATGCCGTGCCCCTGTCCGCAGCCCTGACGGCGTTCGCGGCAACCGGGAGCGATAAGGTCGCTCTCCATGCGGCCTCTGCCGCAGCGTCTGCCGCCGCATCCGGGCATGGCGAGATGTTCGAGACTATCGTCCAGCACGGCGCTGAGCACGTCTTCAATGGTGCCCCGCACCCATGGGCGAACGTCCAGCCCGGCCTGAAGCAGCATCCGGCGCGTACAGCCGGTAACGCCACCACAGACGAGGGAGTCCACCTTATAGGAGGTGAGGGCGCTTACAAGGCGCGCGGTATCGTTCTGGGCGATGTCGAAGCCCCCGGCGGGGGTCGCCGTGCCGTCCTCTACGCGGTAGAGGCGGAAGCTCGTTGTGTTTTCGAGCAGAGAGGCCAGCCGGTCTTCGAAGCATGCCAAACAGAGGTTCATGCGTGGTCCTCGGCAACGGGATTGTGGGCGTGGCGAAATGCCATGGCCCGTGTTCGGGAGGGGATGAGCATAGATGGTGCCAAAATGTGCTTTTGGTTGAAAAGTGTTGAAATTCAGCATGTTGCGCTTTGTACGCTGTGCCCCGTAATCGTAAAACAGGCGAAAAAAAAGCCCGCGCTAAGGCGGGCAGGGCTTAAAATTCGCCCATATCCTGACAGCGGCGTATCATGCGCCGGAGTGTGTCCTTGGAGATTTCCAGCTCGCGGCAGGTCTTCATACGTTTGCCGCCGTTACGGGCCAGCGCGCGGGCCACGGCGCGGCATTTGATGCGCTCCAGCGACATGGGCTGGTCGTCACCGGCTGCGATGGGCGCGGCGTCCTCTTCGGGCTGGAGGTGCTCGGGCAGATGCTCCACCTGCACAAAGCCGGAGGGGCAGAGGATGAACGCGAATTCAAGGACGTTTTCCAGCTCGCGCACGTTGCCGGGGAAGGGGTGGCGCATAAGGATGGACAGCACGTCCTCGGACACGCCTTCCACGTCCTTGCCCTGCAGGGCGTTGAGCTTGCGCACAAAGTAGTCCACCAGCAGGGGGATGTCCTCGCGGCGCTCGCGCAGGGCGGGCAGGTGCATCTGCGCGACGTTCAGGCGGTAATAGAGGTCTTGGCGGAAGGTGCCTTCATCCACGAGGGCCTGCAGGTCGCGGTTGGTGGCGGCGATGACGCGGACATCGGCCTTTACGGGCGTTTCGGACCCCAGCGGTTCAAAGACTTTTTCCTGCAAAACGCGCAGGAGCTTCACTTGCAGGTTCTGCGGCATATCGCCGATTTCGTCGAGGAACAGCGTGCCGCCGCGCGCGGTTTGAAAGCGTCCGGCCTTGTCGCGTTTGGCGTCGGTGAAGGCTCCGGCCTTGTAGCCGAACAGCTCGGACTCCAGCAGGGTATCCGGCAAGGCGCCGCAGTTGACGGCGACAAAGGGCCCGTCTTTGCGGCTGCTCAGGTTGTGGATGGCGCGGGCGAACAGCTCCTTGCCGGTGCCGGATTCGCCAAGCAACAGCACCGTGGCCTGACTTTTGGCGATGTGGGGCAATATGCGGAAGGTGCGCGACAGGGCCTCGGATTTGCCCACGATGTCCTCAAAGGTGTAGGACTCCTGCATTTCCTTGCGGATGAGGTGGATGTCCGTGAGGTCGCGGAAGGTCTCTACGCCGCCTACGACGTTGCCGTCGCAGTCGTACAGGGGCGAGGCGGAGATGGAAATGGGCACCTTCTCCCCGTCCGGGCGGACGATGAAGATGGACTTGTTGGAGATGGAGCCGGTTTCGCGCAGGCAGGTGCGCAGGGCGCAGTCGCCGTCGCAGATGCTGGAGTGGAAGACCTCCCAGCATTTTTGGCCGATGGCTTCCTCCGCGGGCACGCCCGTGATGCGCGAGGCCGCCTGATTAAAGGACGTGATGGTCCAGTCCAAATCCACGGTGAACACACCGTCGGCAATGGAATTGAGGATGGCTTCTCCGGGGAGATTGTCCGGGAACGGCATTGGCTCCTGTCTCCTTACGTAGCCCGCTTGCCCACAGGGGGGAGAAGCGGACAAGGAGCATGCGCCGCGCGGCGCATGCTCCTTGATGATGTCGTCTTTGGCGCGGCGTTGTGCGCGGGGGACGGCGCAGCGGTGCTGGCCGTGCGGCGCGCTATTCGGCCTGCTTCTTTTCCTTCACCTTCTGGCGCAGCCATGCGTACCAGCCGTCGAGGCCTTCGCAGGTCTTGCAGGAGACGGGGTAGATGCTGATGTCCTTGTTCAGGCCGGTGGCGAAGCGGCGGGCCTTTTCCATGTCAAAGTCCACGTAGGGCAGCAGGTCGATCTTGTTCAGGACCATGACGGCGGATTCGGCAAAGAGCAGTGGGTACTTCTCCGGCTTGTCGTCGCCTTCGGTCACGGACAGCAGGGCGACCTTGAAGTCTTCGCCCACTTCAAATTCGGCAGGGCACACAAGGTTGCCCACGTTTTCCACGAACAGGATGTCCAGCCCCTCAAGGTCGATGGACTCAAGGGCTTCCAGAATCATGGAGCCGTCGAGGTGGCATGCGCCGTCGGTGTTGATCTGCACGGCCTGCGCGCCAGTGGCGGCAACGCGCTTGGCGTCGTTGTCCGTGAGGATGTCGCCCTCGATGACGGCCATTTTGAACTCGTTGCGCAGGTCTTCCAGCGTACGCTCCAGCGTGGAGGTCTTGCCGGACCCGGGGGAGCTGATGAGGTTCAGCACCAGCACCTTGTTCTGCGCAAATCTCTTTCGCAACTGGGCGGAGATGCGGTCGTTTGCCTCAAGGATGTTTCGTACAACTGGGATTTCCATGTCCTGTCTCCTTGGAATCATGTTGCGGGTCCGCCTGTGGCGGAGTGGGCCTTATTCGGCCTCCATGTTGTCAAGGTAGAGTTCTTTGCCCTGCAGCACCTTGTGCCCTATTCCCTCGCCGCAGTCGGGGCAGGGGACGAACAGGGCGTCCGGCTCTTCCGGCGAGAAGCGAAGGCCGCACTCGCCGCATTCGAGGATGAGGGGGATGACCTCCATGTCCAGTTCTGCGCCTTCCAGCGGCGTACCGAGGGTGCACGCCTCAAAGGCGAAGTGCAACGACTCCGGCACAATGGCCGCCAGCTTGCCATGCTTCACCCGGACCCGCCGAAGCGTGGTTAGGCCGTGCTTTTCCATTTCCTCTTTGATGATGCTGATAAGGCTCTGGGCTATGGACATCTCGTGCATTGGCTTGCTCTCTTCGGGAAAGGCGGTTCTGGTCGAAAGTGGCCTTCGTTTGAACTCGGTTTCTTCATACATCTCCGCGCCGTGAATGAAAAGGCGTATTTCTGAGAATGGTGGGCACTTTGGCGGGAAGGCGCGTGAAATGGCGGGTTTCGGGGCGTTTGCGGGCGCATGTTTTGCCCTGCGAGGTGGGCGCAGAATTCGCCCGATGGGAGAGCCGCGCAACAAAAAACGCGGCGCCCGTGGGAGGTGCGCCGCGTTTTGAGGTCGTCATAGTGCGTGAGCGTACTAGCTGCAGCAGCTCCCGGAGGAGCCGCAACCGCCGCAGCCACCACCGCTGGTGCCGCAACTGCCGCCGCCAAGCTCCAGAGAAGACTCAATGGTGAAGCCGGTGTAGGTCAGGTCCACTTTGATGGGCTGGGCGCTGGCGTACAGCTTGGATTCCACCACGAAGGTGAGGTCGTCGCCGAGGTCAAAGCTCTCATCGCCTTCACCGGGGGCGTCCAGTGCCAGAGACAGACGCGGTCCGGAGCAGCCGCCCGGAGCCAGGTACACGCGGATGGGAGAAACTTCCTTGTCGCTGAAGAAAGCCACCAGCTCCTTGCGGGCGGCTTCGGTGATTTCAATCATTGATTACTCCTATTCTATCGATTGGGTATCTGGATGGAGAGTAGTGCTCTGCCTGCTGATGTCAATAGTACGGATAGGAAAAACCTATCATAAGTCCGCCTCGGACTGCCCGGAAGCCGCGTGGTTGTGCGGCAGACGGATGATGAAGCGTGTGCCCTCGCCGGGGACGGAGTCCACTTCTATTTCGCCGCCGTGGTTTTGGGTGACGATGTAATACGCCACGGACATGCTGAGTCCTGTGCCCTGTCCGGGGTCGCGGGTGGTGTAGAACGGCTCGAAAATGCGGCTCTGCGTGCCTTCCGGCAGGCCGGGGCCGTTGTCCGTTACCTCGATGACGGCAAACTCGTCGGTTTCGGACAGGCGCAGGGTGAGGGTGGGCTGTGGCGTTTCCGGGTCGTCGTGCAGGGCCTGCGCGGCGTTGCGGAGAATGGAGAGCAGCACCTGCTGCATCTCCGCCGGAGCGCAAATGGCGTGCGGCGTTTCCGGTGGATATTCGCGCCGGATGGAGATGTTCATGAAGTCAAAGCCGCGCGTGCTGTCGTAATCCGTAGCCGCCAACTCGACGGCGTCGTCAATGAGGGCCGCAAGGTCGACCTCGCGCCTGCTGGTGCCGTGGCGGCTGTTGAATTCCAGCATGCTGGCCACGATGGATGCGGCGCGTTCGCCTGCCGTACGTATGCCCGACAGCATGCGGAAGATGCTGCGCTCTTCAAGGTAGGCGCGCACGGAGTCAAGGGAGCAGGCGGTTTTTTCCGCGGCGACGGCATTGGCGGGAATATCCGGCGACAGGCGGCGCTCGATGTTTTGCACGCCTTGCAGAATGCCGCCGAGGGGATTGTTGATTTCATGGGCGAGGCCTGCGGCCAGCCCGCCGATGGAGAGCATTTTTTCGGTCTGCACCATCATATTTTCCATGCGGGTGCGCTCGGTGACGTCGTCCAGCCGGATGACCGCGCCGGGCACGTCGTGGGCGGCAAGGGGGTAGACCATCATGTCTTCAAAAACGCGGTGCCCGTCGTAGTAGCGCTCCAGCCGCAGGAGCTCCTGCGGGTGCGCTGAGGCGAGCGCCTCTTTGACCGTGGCGGTTTCCTTGTCGCCAAGGGGAAGCACCGTGGACAGCGGACTGCCTATGGCGTCCTGCGCGGCGATGCCGGTGCGCTGGGCCGCGGTGCTGTTCCACTGGGTTACGCGCAGGTCCGCGTCCACACCAATGAGCAGCGAGGGCATGGAATCCACAATGCTGACCAGCAGCGCGCGCAGGCGCGACATCTCCTGCTGCGTCCGCATGCGCTCGGTGGTGTCGAAGGTGAACAGGCAGACGAGTTTTTCGCCTTCCAGTTCCAGCAGGTGCGCCGTGGTATCAATGCTCAGGAGTGTGCCGTCCGCGCGGCGCAGGGTGTCCTGAAACGAATCCGCCCCCTTTTCCACGAGTCCGGCAACAAAGCTCTTCCACCCGGATGAGGTCAGGGAGGGTGAGAGGTCGGTGATGAGGCTGTCCGTCAGTTCGGGCCGCGTTTTACCGTAGAGGGCGCAGGCTGCGTCGTTGACGTAGCTGATGCGCCCTTGGGTGGTCAGCCATGTGATGGCGACAGCGGCGTTGTCTACGGCAAACTGGGTGCGCAGCAGGGCGTCCTCGGCCTGTTTGCGGTCCGTGACATCGCGCGTGACGGCATAGAGGCGTTGGCTGTCCTCGTCCACATAGGCGTTGGAGGACATCCACCGGGTGGAGCCGTCCTTGCACAGGTAGCGGTTCTCAAAGCCGTAGATGCGGTTTGTTCCCTTCAGGTCATCCACGAGGGCGCGTGTGCGCACCCTGTCCTCCGGGTGGACATAGTCAAAGGGCGCAAAGGCCTTGAGTTCGTGTTCGTCCCAGCCAAGGGTGCTGGTCCACGCGGGATTGACGCGCAGCAGCTTGCCCGACAGGTCCGAGACGCTCAGCAGGTCCTGCGACGTGTCAAAGATGCGGTCGCGGTCCATTTCCACTTCGCGGCGGTCGGAGATGTCCTCGTGGGTGATGGCGGCGAATTCGATGGAGTTGTCCTTGTCCCGCAGGGGGTAGGCGCGCGAGAGGATATGCCGCGTGCGCTGCTTGTGCCCGTCCTTTTCGGGGGTGAACTCGATGCTGGGCATAAAGACGGTTTCCCCGGCCAGTGCGCGGCGCAGGGCCTCCGCCAGACCGAGTTCCCGCGCGGTGGGGTCCGTGAGGATGGAGTAGTTGCCCGGAGCCTGTTCCGGCTCGTCCACATCCCACAGCGCGGCCCAGGCGCGGTTGGCGCGCAGCAGCACGCCGTTGGAGTCGTAGATTTCAATGGCAAAGGGGGACTGCTCCATGAGCATGGTGAAGCGCTGTTCACTGCGCTGCAACTCCGTGATGGTGCGCAGACGGGCGTCCAGCATGCCGTTGGCGGCAACGGCTATCTCGTGGAAATCCAGCAATGTGAGGCGCTTTGGGTCCACGTGGGTGAGGTGCTCTGCCGCGTCGTTAAAAAAGTCCGTAAACGAGGCGACATCGCGCCGGATGGAGGCCGTGAGGCGGCGGGAGAGAATCAGCCCCAAGAGGGTGACAAGGGCAAGAAGCCCGCCGATGATGCTGGCGTTGAACACCATGCGCGCGGCAAGCTCTTCTTTCTTTTGGATGACAAGGGCGTCGATGTCGTCGGTGAAGACGCCCGCACCGACAAACCATTGCCATTCCGGGACGCCCTTGGCGTAGCTGATTTTTTGGGAGGCGGGCAGGTCGTCCGCCGCGGGCATGACGTATTCTACAAAGCCCCCGCCGCTTTTGGCCGTTGCGATAAGCTCGCGCACGATTTGCACGCCGTTGACGTCCACAAGGTGGATCATGTTTTCGCCCGTGGAAGGGCCAAGGAGCACGGTGCCGTCCCATTTCCCGGCAAAAATGTAGCCGTAGTCCCCAAACCGGCGCGAGGCGAGGATGGAGAGCGCTTGGCGTTGGATGTCCGCCTCCATGTCCTCAATGTATTCGCCGGTGCCAATTACCCAGCCAAAGGGTGAAAAGTCGCGGATGTAGGAGAGTTTGCGTCCGGGCGTGTCCGAATCCGGTCGCGACCAGACGTACTCGTAGAATCCTGTTTGCCGCTGGGTGACGATGGATATCATCTCTCGAATAACAAAGCGCCCGTCTTCGTCGCGCAGGTCGATGGCTGGCGTGCCCTCAAGGTCCGGGTGCATGGGGTTGAGCAGGATTTTTCCGTCCGGCCCAAGGATGAAGTAGTAGCCCTTGCCCTGATTGTAGCGCGAGGCGCGAAATGCCTCGATGATGCGGGCCTTGACCTCATCCTCCGGCAGGGTTTTGGAGAGCGTTTCATAGAGCTGGCCGGCCATCAGTCGGATGCTCTCTACGTGGTTGCGCAGGGCGGTCTTAAGGCGGGCGCGGGCGTTGACGCGGATTTGCCGGATGAAGTCAACGGCGTTTTCCACCTCGGTCCGGGCGATGCGCTTTTGCGTTTGGAGGTAGCGTTCCTGCAGGGCGGCGGAGTCGTTCGTAAACTGGAGGTAGTCCGTCACGCACCACACAGTGCCAAGCACAAGGATGCTCAGATAGGCAAGGAGCAGCACCCCTTGCAGGAAACGGCGGCTCATGGACGTTTTGAGCGGAGTCGTCGGCACGGATTCTCCCGGGGTTTGCGCTCCGCCCGTGGGTGAAGGGCACAGGGAGGAACGTATCTTCCAAGATGATATTTTTTGGGCGCAAGGTCAAAGCATCCGTGCGGTGAGTGGGCGGGGGCGGGGATGGCCGCGGGTGGTGCGTGTGGTGGGCTGAAAAACGAACAGGGCGGCATTCCCGAAGGAACGCCGCCCTGTAAAGTGCGGTGCAATGGGGGCTAGCTGCAGCAGCTCCCGCTGGTTCCGCAACCGCTGCTGGAGCAGCCGCCGCTGGAGCAGCTACCGCCACTGATGGGCAGGTTGGAGTCGACAACAAAGCCCGTGTAGGACAGGTCGACTTTAACGGGAGCAGCGCTCGAAAGCAGCTGCTTGTCTATGACGAACTTGAGGCCGCCTTCAAAATCGAAGACCTCGTCGGATTCTTTTGGCTCATCCAGAGCCAATGACAGGCGTGGGCCAGCTCAACCACCGGGGGCGAGATAGACACGCACCGGGGTGATTTCCTTATCACTGAAGTAGGAAATCAGCTCCTGACGAGCCTTGTCTGAGAGTTCAAGCATTATTACCTCCAGAATTTGCTGATGCTGGAGAGGTAAGGTGGCTGGTGCTCTTTGTCAACTATATTGATAGGAATTATAGTTTGCAATAGATTTTGTCTATAGAAGTCAGCCCCCGTCGCGGGCGGCGGCCCTGCGGTATTGCAATGCCGCTGGTGATGCCGTATCCTCCGTGAATCACGGTATAAAGGGCATCACGGCCCAACAGACACGCAACCGGATACGTCTGGAGACGCATAGCATGAGCAACAGCAAAGTGATTCTCAACGCCGAAGAGATAAGCCGCACCATGGAACGCCTTGCCATGGAGATTAACGAACGCCACGGCGACTGCAAGGACGTCGCCATCCTTGGCATTCAGCGCCGCGGCGTGGACCTTGCCGCGCGCCTGCGCGCAGCGCTGGAAAAGCGCCTTGGCCGCACCATCTCTTCCGGTCTTCTGGATATTAATCTGTACCGGGACGACTGGACGACCCTTGACGTGCAGCCCCAAATCAACAAGACCGAAATCCTGTTCGACATCGACGGCAAGGAAATCATCCTTGTGGACGACGTGCTGTTCACCGGGCGGACCATACGCTCCGCGCTGGAGGCCATTTTGGACTTTGGCCGCCCCAAGCAGGTGGAACTGATGGTTCTGGTGGACCGTGGTCACCGCGAGCTGCCCATTCAGGCCGATTACGTGGGCAAAGTGGTGGAAACCCGCCGCGGCGAGCACGTGGACGTCTATCTGGACGAACGCGATGGCAAGGAAATGGTGTGCCTCGTCGAGTAGGCGCGCATTTTCGCACCAGCGAACATGAAAAGGCCGGAGCATCCGTGTGGATGCTCCGGCCTTTTTTGCGTTTGGGACCGATGGGGCTTAGGCGACGATTTCCGTGCCGATGCCTTCCTCGGTAAACAGCTCAAGGAGCACGGAGTTGGGCAGGCGGCCATCGATAATTTGCGCCTTGCCAACGCCGCCTTCCACGGCTTCGATGCAGCATTTGACCTTGGGAATCATGCCGCCCTGCACGGTGCCGTCCTCGATGAGGCCGAGGGCGTCCGCGCGGTTGACGGAGGAGATAAGGTTCTTGTCCGCATCAAGGATGCCCGCCACGTCCGTGAGCAGGACAAAGCGGCGCGCGCCCACCGCCGTTGCCACGGCAGAGGCCACGGTGTCGGCGTTGATGTTGTAGGTTTCGCCGGTTTCGTCCACGCCCACCGGCGCAATGACGGGGATGAAGCCGTCGCGCAGCAGCGAGTTGATCAGGGTGGGGTCAATGGCCGACACTTCGCCCACGTGCCCAAGGTCGATAATCTCGGGCGTGAGGTTGTCGCGGTCCACGGCGATTTCCAGCTTGGTGCAGGAGATGGTGCCGCCGTCCTTGCCGGAAAGGCCAACGGCCTTACCACCCGCAAGGTTCAGCAGGTTCACGATTTGTTTGTTCACCGTGCCGGCCAGGACCATTTCAACCACGTTCATGGTGGCGTCGTCCGTCACGCGCAGGCCTTCGCGGAATTCGCTGGGAATGCTGAGCTGGTCGAGCATCTGACCAATCTGCGGGCCGCCGCCATGGACGATGACCGGGTTGACCCCGATGTACTTGAGCAGGACCACGCACTTGGCAAAGGCCTGCTTGAGTTCCTCGTCCTTCATGGCGTGGCCGCCGTACTTGATGACGATGGTCTGACCGTAAAACTGCCTGATGTAGGGCAGCGATTCCAGCAGCACATCCGCTGTGTGCATGACGTCCTGATCCACTGTCGGCTCCTTGGTGGGCTGGGCCGGACCCCGCAGGGCCCGGCGATTTGGCTGAATTAGAGTATGTACCGGGAGAGGTCGCGGTCTTCCACCACGTCTTCAAGGTGCTGCCGAACGTACTCCCGGTCGATAACGATGTTCTGGCCGCTTTTGTCCGGGGCGTCGAAGGACAGGTCCTGCACCACGCGCTCAAGAATGGTGTACAGGCGGCGGGCACCGATGTTTTCGGACTCGGTGTTGATGCGTTCGGCGTAGGCGGCCAGCTCCTCGATGGCGTCGTCGGCGAACTCCAGCTTGAGGCCTTCGGTCTCCAAAAGCGCCTTGTACTGCGTGGTGAGGGCGTTCTTTGGCTCCTTGAGGATGCGCAGGAACTCGTCCTTGCCAAGGCTGGAAAGCTCCACCCGCAGGGGGAAGCGGCCCTGAAGCTCGGGGATAAGGTCCGAGGGCTTGGAGAGGTGGAACGCGCCGGCGGCGATGAACAGGATGTGGTCCGTGTGCACCATGCCGTATTTGGTGTTTACCACGCTGCCTTCAACGATGGGCAGCAGGTCGCGCTGCACGCCCTCGCGCGAGACGTCGGCGTTGCCGCCCTTGGCGGAGGAGGCGCAAATCTTGTCGATTTCGTCGATGAAGATGATGCCGCCCTGTTCCACGCGCTCGCGGGCGATGTCCGTCACGCGGTCGTGGTCGATGAGCTTTTCGCTTTCTTCCTGCAGCAGCACTTCGTACGCGTCGCGCACGTTCATGCGCTTGGGCTTCTTCTGCTGGGGCATGAAGCGGCCCATCATGTCGCGGATTTGGTTCTCCATGTCTTCCATGCCGGGCATGGACATGACGCCGATGTTCTGGCCGGAGGATGACGCCACCTCCACTTCCACCTGCCTGTCGTCCAGCTTGCCCTGACGCCACAGCTTGCGCAGCTTGTCGCGCGTGGAGGAGCCGGACTCCTGCGTGGAGACCTGCCCGTCCGCACCGGCGGCGTAGACCGGGGTGGCGGCGGAGGAGCCGGACCCGGCGGGAGAGTTGGGGAGCAAGAGGTCCAGCAGGCGCTCTTCGGCGTGCTTTTCGGCCTTCACGCGGACGCGCTCGCCTTCTTCCTTGTGGACGAGGTTGATGGAGATTTCCATCAGGTCGCGGACCATGGACTCCACGTCGCGGCCCACGTAGCCCACTTCCGTGAACTTGGAGGCCTCGACCTTGAAGAAGGGCGCGCCGGCCAGATTGGCGAGGCGGCGGGCGATTTCCGTCTTACCCACGCCGGTGGGGCCAATCATGATGATGTTCTTGGGCGCGATTTCGTCGCGCAGTTCCGGGGCCACCTGCTGTCTGCGCCAGCGGTTGCGCATGGCGATGGCCACCATACGTTTGGCGTCCTGCTGGCCGATGATGTAGCGGTCCAGTTCGGAAACAATCTCTCTGGGGGTCAAGGTATGCACTGTGTATGCTCCCTGCGGCAAAGCGGAGCCTGCCGCGTGAATGCTTATTTCTTCTGGGTTTCCACGATGATGTGGTCGTTGGTGTACACGCAGATTTCCGCGGCGATGCCAAGGGCCTTTTCGGCGATGACTTCGGCGGGCAGGTCCGTATTGCGCTTCATGGCGCGGGCGGCGGACAGCGCGTAGGGGCCACCGGAACCAATGGCAACCACGCCGTCGTCCGGCTCGATAACGTCGCCGGTGCCGGTGAGGATGAGGACGTTTTCGGCGTCTGCCACAATCATCATGGCTTCCAGCTTGCGCAGGTACTTGTCCATGCGCCATTCCTTGGCGAGCTCGACGCTGGCGCGCACGAGGTTGCCGCCGAATTCCTCCAGCTTGGCCTCAAAGCGTTCAAACAGCGTAAAGGCGTCGGCCGTGGAACCGGCAAAGCCGGCGATGACCTTGTCTTTATACAGGCGGCGCACCTTGCGCGCACCGTGCTTGAGGGCCACATTCTGGCCGAAGGTGACCTGTCCGTCTCCTGCGATGGCTACGCCGTTCTCATCCAGAACGGCAAGGATGGTAGTGCCTCGTATGTCCATTGAATCCTCGTTGTCGCGTTGTGGAGGCCGTGTGTGGTCTCCACGTCATGTTTGACGTTGCTGTGGGCCGCGCGCCGCCGGAAACCGGGGTGAAATGGGGATGCGGGCTTTGCCGCACCCTCGCGGCCAGAGGGCTCAAGCGGGCGGACCGAAAAGCTCGGAGCCGCGGGCGAGCCACGTTTTTGCTGCGTTGTCGGAAAATATAACCATGGAAACGGCGTTGACCAGACCCTGCTCCAGAGTTTTTGCAAGGGTTTGCAGCGCGATGGGGGCGGCGCGTTCTGCGGGAAAGCCGTAAACGCCGCAGCTGATGGCGGGAAAGTCCACACTCTGGGCGCCATGCTCGGCGGCAAGGCGGACGCTTTCGCGGTAGGCGGAGGCGAGGGTTTCGGGTTCACCGTCCGCTCCGCCGCGCCAGATGGGGCCAACGGTATGCACGATGTGGCGCGCGGCAAGGGCAAAGCCCGGCGTGATGGCCGCCTGTCCGGGCGGCAGGATGCCGCGCTCGGCAATGATGCGTTTACAGGCGCGGGGGAGGTCCGGGCCTGCGGCGCGGTGGATGGCGCCGTCCACGCCGCCGCCTCCGGCAAGGCGCGAGTTGGCGGCATTGACAATGGCGTCCGAGGTGGACGCCGTAATATCGCCGGTGCGGATGAAGAGGGTGCCGGAACCGATGGTCCACGAGCCGAGGGTTGTGATCATGGCGCCTCCTGCGCAGGTTTGCCGTGGCGTGTGCGGCCCCTTCAGCCCTAGCGCGAAACATGAAAAAAGG
>NZ_JBUDSW010000049.1:0-16683 GCF_054921475.1 Desulfobaculum sp.
GCAATTAGTCGTACAGGTCGTGGCAGCGCGCCTTGAGTGCGGCCAAGGTATCGGCTTCGGCGCGAAAGGCCGCCGCGTCTCCTGCGGCGTAGGCGGCTTCCAGCCGCTCGCAGGCGCTGAGGTATTCCGGGTAGAATTCGTCGCCGTAGCCGGGGTAGGTCACCATCAGGCGAGAGTCCGCCATAAAGGACGAGAGCACCTCCGCCGGGGGCAGTTGCCCGCGGTGGGCGTGGCGCAGGATGGTCCGGAAGTTCGTCTTCATGTGCGACTTGAGGCTGGAGTAGCCGGGCTTGTCGTCTTCGTCATAGTCCACGTCGTCCATGCTCGGGGCATCCTCGCGCCGGGGCGTTTTGAATTTGCCCTTCATGAAGAGCTGCCCAGAGCGGGTGCGAAAGCTCAGTTTGAGGCGGTCGAACCCTGCGGGGACGGGCACGGCGTCTGTGCCGCCCTGTTCAATGGCGTCGGCTATTTCGCGTAGCAGATTGGGGAGCGTGTCGTCGGAAGCGTCGCGGTATATCTTAGTGGAACCCATTCTTTCTCCAGAGTGTGGCGTTGGCGCTGCATGTCCTGCCGATAGTGATTTTCTGACTTGGCAGGGTAGCAAAAAATGCCCCGGGGCGGAATGATCGGGCGCGCCGCCCCGCCGCGGGCGGCGTGATGAAAAAAGCCCCCACCGGGAGTACGGTCCGGCGGGGGCGTGGGATATGGCGCAGTGGTCAAGGGGGTCAGGGAAGCGGGGCGTCCCCGACCAGTGAGCGCAGTTCGCTTTGGTTGGCGACCTTGAGTTTGCGCATGATGTTGGTTTTGTGCTTCTCCACCGTTTTGATGCTGATGTAGAGAAGCTCGGCGATTTTCGCGTTGGGGTGTCCTTCCACGACAAGGGCCAGCACTTCCCGCTCCCGGCCCGTCAGCGCGTCAATTTTGCTTTGGGGCTGGTCGGGGGATGTTTTGCCGTCGATGTAGCCGCGGATAACATCCATGGACACTGTGGGACTGAGGTAGCCGTTGCCCTTCATGACGTTGCGCACGGCGGCGGCGAGGTCCTCGTTGGTGGAGTCCTTCACCACGTAGCCGTCCGCCCCTGCCTTGAGCGCGGCGTAGACGAATTCCTCATCGCTGTGCCCGGTCAGCACAAGGATGCGCATGGAGGGGAAGTTGTCTTTGACTTCCTTAATCACGCGCACCCCGGTCAGCCGGGGCATAGTCAGGTCGATGAGGAGCAGGTCAACCGCATCAGGGTCGAGCCGTTCCAGCGTTTCCACACCGTCGGCGGCCTCGCCGACGACGTCCCAGTCCGGGTTGGTTTTTATGAGGGCCTTCAGCCCTTCTCGCAAGAGAGTGTGATCTTCAGCAATGAATATCCGTACTTGAGCCGTCACCAGAATCTCCACCATCGTGAGCTGCGGAGCTACACCGGCCCCCTCCCTCAAAGGGGTGCAGTGCATACCCGAAATGTGCGGCAAGCAGCTGGATGGGCGTATCGTCCTGTGCGGTGCGGATTGCGTCGCAAAGGTAGTCCGTTAGGCTGCTGACATCGCTGCACGATGCATAGCCGTTTTCCATACTTTTGGGAAGTTTTCCCATATTCACCTGTTCACGGATCCATGCGCTGATGATATCCCCGAATGACATAATTGCCTCCCCTCAAAATTAAGTAAACTAGTTGACTGCACGTGACCAAAATAGGGTTCTTCGACTACGGGTGTAAATGCAGAGCACCCTACTTTTGCAGGTAGGGTGTTGGGTGAGCTTTGGTAGGGTGCTGCAAGGAAAGAAGCCGGAATAATTCGCTTATTATGCGTAAAGTGAGGCAGATTAACGGGCCCGCCTTTTCTGCGGGGCGAGGTAGGGCCATTGAAGGAAGGGCCAACTTCGTGTAGCGTATCCCGAAAAATATCCCGGAATTATTGGGGAAAAAACACGAAGAGGGGAACATATGCAACGCTTTATCGGAACTATCGTCGCCTTGCTTCTCACTGTCGCCTTGGCTGTACCGGCCAGTGCGGAATTGCGCAAGGTATCGGTCTCCGCCGGGTCTGGCGGAATGGACGGCGCCGTCTGCATCGCCATGGCCAAAGGCTACTTTGCGGAAAATGGCATCGAAGTGGAGCACAAGATTTACCGCAACGGCTCTGTCGCGCTCAAGGCGTTTCTGGACGGCGAGGTGGATTTCGGCACCACCAACCGCGTGGGCATTGTGCTGAGCGACATCGATTTCGCCAAGGTCGCCCTGCTTGGCGTGTTGGCCTACACCGACAGCCAGACCAAAGTGCTGTGCCGCAAGGATGCTGGCATCTCCAGCCCCAAGGACCTCAAGGGCAAGCGCATCGCCACCGTGCGCGCCACCACCGCGCACTATTATCTGTATAAATACCTGCTGCATAACGGCATTTCCCCGAAGGACGTGTCGATTACCTTCGTGACCAAGAAGCAGCTGCCCGGCGCCATTGCAAACGGTGAAGTGGACGCCATCTGCCAGCATGGCACCCCCATTGAAAAGGCGGAGGCCAAGCTGGGCGGCAACGCCATCAAGTTCACCAACGCCCAGCTGGACCGCAAGACTGTGCCCATCCTTGCCCACCGCAATCTCGTAAACGCCGAGCCGGAACTCATTGAGGGCATGTTCCGCGCCTTGAAAAAGGCCGAAGCTTGGGTTGTGGGGCACGAGGAAGAGGCCGCACGCATCATCGCGGACATGAAGCACCGCTCCTACGAGGGCACCCTGAACTTTGTGAAGAACGAGGTGGAGTACAACCTGTCCCTCAAGCAGAGCCTGCTGCTCAACTTTGAGAGCGTGGAAGGCTGGGCCATTGAGAACAAGCTGGTCTCGCACACGGCGCCGCGCAACTTCATGGACCTGATTGAGTATCAGCCTCTGGAAAAGGTCTTTCCCGGTAGCGTGAGTATTATCAGGTAACTGCGCATGACGATACGCGGAAAACTTCGTCTGCTTATGGCCGGGACGGCATTCTTGCTGCTCCTGGCCATGGGCAGCCTTACTTGGGCCGAGTGGCGCATCGGGCTTTTTCTCGACCGCGGCAACTCCGCTTTTTCCATTCTGAGTGGTCTGGCGGAGTTGAACACCCTGTCCAATGAACTGAGCAATACGAACATTGAACGCGTGCAGGAGCAGTGGCGTTCGCGGGCGGACCGGCTGCATGCGCAGATTGAGGTCTTTGCCGCCATGTTTGAGAGCACGGAGCCGCTGCAGTCTCTTGAGCGCGACTTTGCCAAGGCTGATGCGCTGTTTGTGGACTTTGTGAGGATGGCGCGGCTGGCCCAGCGTGAACAAACTGTGGAGCTGTGGACCGCGCGGCGGTTTTTGCGCAGTCATTTTTCCGTGGTGCTCAGCGCCGTGGAGGCCGATGCCAACGAAATTTTGGAGGAGAACAGCGCAAACATTGCCGCCGTGCAGTCGGCGCGCAATGGCGTGCTGCTGTTCGTCTTTGTTGTCCTGAGCGGGTCGTTTTTGATGTGGGCGCGCTTTTTCCAGCAGGGCGTCATTTCGCCGCTGCGGCAACTGCATAAGGGCGTTCTGTGTTTGCGTGATGGTGAGCTTGGTTGCGAAGTCACGGTGCCCGGCCGCGACGATGAGGTGTCCGCACTCGGCCGCGCATTTAACGAGATGTCCCTGCGGCTCAAGGTGGTCACCGTCTCGCGCGATGAACTCCAGCGCGAAATGCTGGAGCGGCGGCGCGCCGAAACCGCCCTGCGCGACGCCCAGCGTCAAGTCTTTGCCGCTGGGGAGCGCGAAAGGGCGCGCATTGGGCGAGAACTGCACGACGGCGTGTGTCAGGACATTTCGGCAGTGCGCCTGCATATTGGCAACATTCTTGGAGCCATGGGCGAGAACACGGCCGAGGCTGTGGCCAATCTGCGCCGCATTAACGAGCATATCACCAAAATATTGGAGGATATGCGCCGCATCGTCATGGACCTGCGCCCCGCGACACTGGATGAAATAGGCCTTGTGGCCACCCTGCGCTGGAAGTGCCGTCAGGTGCGCAAAACGCAGGGCATTGAGCTGAATCTGGAGGTCCCGGCCAGCGAGGAGCGCATCCCGGAAGATATGAAGGGGCCGCTTTATCGCATTGTGCAGGAAGCCTTGAATAATGTGTCCCGCCACAGCGGGGCCACGCGGGTGGACGTGCAACTCCGTCTGAATACTGACAGGCTGGAGCTTGCCGTGGTGGACAACGGCGTCGGCTTCGACCCCAACACCGCCGGAAGCGCGGGGTATGGCCTGTCCAACATGCGCGAGCGCGCCCGCGCCTTTGACGGCGTATTCTCCATCATGGGCAGTGAGGACGGCACCCGCCTTGAGGTCGCCATCCCCCTGCCGCAGGAGCATGGCCGCGGCGTTGCCGCCGAAGCATAACGCCGCGTCTTTTGCGCCGAATTCATACGGTGATTCAGACCACATCCTGTCGGCATTGCGCCGGGGGATGTGGTCTTTTTTTGCGGTTTTCTCAAGCGGTGGGTGCCCGGTGAAAAGCCGGGCGCAGCGGGGTGTACGCGCTGCGGAGGGAGTTCGACGGGCCGCGTTGCCTCCCTTTTGCGCGGCAACTGTTTTGCGAAAAGCTCCATGACGGTATATGGTTGCGGAGCATGGACCTGATGTTTCGCAAGCTCTCTGTGGGAGGATGTATGTCGGATATGGCGAAAGTGGCGTGGATGGTTCTGTTGGCGGGCGTCCTCGCTTTGGCGGGCTGTCAGGCGCAGCGGACGCAGACCGCGCCGTCCGAGGAGGCCGCAAAGGCCGGGCGTTCCGGCGACGTGCGGGCGTCGTTGCGGTCCAAATTGTTTGTGCTGAAGGACCCGCGCGACATGCGCCTTGCCTTGCTCAAGCTGCAAAAGCAGGGGAGGCACCGCGACGAGTTAATGCGCCGCGCACGGTCGCTCAATTTTGCAGACATGGACGCCTTTGTCCGCGCGCATTCGTTGGAGCGCCGTTTCACTCCCCTTGGCAAAGGGCGTTTTCGGTACGACGTGCGCGACTTTATCCTTGGCAACGAGATTATCCCGAGCGCCACGCTTCTGCTGACGCTGTCGCAGGTGGACACGGGCGGCAGCCGCCGGGACGCCGTGATGCTGGACGGCTTCCGCGTGCAGGGGCGCGACATTATGCCCTTTGCCGCGCCGCGCATCTACGGGGAGGTTTTGTCGCAGGCGATGCAGTAGCCGCGGGCAGCCGCTGCGCCGCGCGGCGGTCGTGCGGGCTGTGGCCGGAAGATGGGCTGACGAGACGTGCTGTGTGAAGTTTGCTGCGCGTGGCGGCCGAAAGGGGGCAGGCGGCGCCGGGCCATCTGGCGCGCGAAGGCGTCAAACCGCCAGCCGGAAGAGAGATACAACGGCAAAAGGGAGCGTGCAGCGGTGCTGCGCGCTCCCTTTCTCGTGATTACTGGACGCGGTATGGAGGGGAGCCGTTTGGGCTACTTGTCCTCCACCTGTCGCACGGCCGTGCCGTAGCAGGAGATGTACTTGCTGCCATCGGGGTGGAAGGCGACGTTTTCGCGGTAGCCCACAACGGCGTTGGCCCCGTTGGAGATGGCGCGGGTAATCATGCCATAGAACGCCTGCTCCATGTCGTATCCCCTGTACGCCGCCAGTCCGATAACGCGTTTGACCGCGCGGGACGGGATTTCCTTTGTGGTTACCACCGGGAACTTGCCCGAGAGGAACAGGTCCTTGGCAATGTGCAGGTTGTCACTCTTTTCGGGTTCGTTGTGGGGCTTTTTCAGCAGAGAAAGCATTGAATTCCTCCTTGGCTGTCACTGTGCCGTGTATGGAAAAAATCGTGTTGATGTCGCTTGGCGGTGACAAAGCAAGCACCTTGCCAAAAGTGCAGGGTCGTGGTGTGGCAACGCTTCCGGGGCGGGCAGGGCGTGATGCGGCAGGGCCGCAGGGGAGAAGTGCCAGAAAAATGACGGTCTTTGAGGACTCGACAGCGGCGGCGCTTGCCGCTAGTTTCGCGTACTTTCAGAA
Organism: Desulfobaculum sp.; assembly: GCF_054921475.1. Lineage (NCBI taxonomy): Bacteria > Pseudomonadati > Thermodesulfobacteriota > Desulfovibrionia > Desulfovibrionales > Desulfovibrionaceae > Desulfobaculum > Desulfobaculum sp. Next base: position 5,986 of record NZ_JBUDSW010000049.1, read on the forward strand.
AATGATGACAGCCTGCGGCCCACCCGGCACCACGCCGAAGCGGGGCGAAGGGCGCAACCGGAGCAGATGAACGACTGATGAGCCGATTACTCAATGCAGCCCTCGCCATCGCGCTGATTGCCTGCCTTGCGGGGACGGCCGTGGCCGGAGAGTACGCCTATCCGTACACCGACCCGTATGTGGCCACCGTGGTGGGAACGCCGCCGGATATGATGTACACCCCAAAGCGCACGGCGCGGCCCGTGGGCCATACCCTGCGCGTGGACGACCGCGTTGCGCCGGAGCTTTTCTGGCACAGCGAGGAGATGCGCTACTCCGTGGTGATGCAGGATGGCGACGCCCCGCTGATGTTCCTCGTCGCCGGGACCGGGGCGGGGCACAATTCGCAAAAGAACGCCTTCCTCCAGCAGGTGTTTTTTGACGCGGGCTACCATGTGGTGTGCCTGCCTTCGCCAACGCATCCAAACTTCATCGTCAGCGCGTCCACGTCCCGCGCGCCCGGCTACATCCGCGACGACGTCAAGGACCTGTACCGGGTCATGCAGTTGGTGATTCGTGATTTGGACATTGCGGACCAAGTGACGGACTACAGCGTGGGCGGCTACAGCCTTGGCGGCGCACAGTCCGCGTTTTTGTCCTGGCTTGATGAGGAGCGGGGCGCGTTCAACTTCCGGCGGGTGCTGATGATCAACCCGCCCGTCAGCCTGTACAACTCCGCCCTGCGGCTGGACGCCCTGCACGTGGACGGACCCGGCGCGCAGGATAATATTGAGCGCACCACAAGCCGCCTGCTCAAGACGGTGTCGGAGTTCTACACCAGTCAGGACAAAGTCGATTTTGGCGGCGACCTGCTCTACAGGCTTTACAACTTCCGCAAGGTGCCCGGCGACGACCTGCGCACGCTTATTGCGGTGTCGTTTCGCATGTCGTCGGCCAGCATCATTTTTGCCACGGACCTGACCCTGGGCGCGGGCTACGTGGTGCCGCAGGGCCAGCGTCCGGTGCCCGGCGATCCGCTGCTGGGCTATCTGCTGACCACCGTGCGCCTCAGCTTTGAGGACTACTTTGAGGAATTCCTTGCGCCGTACCTCATCTACCGCAACCCGGCGCTCACCCGGGAGTCCATCATCCGCGACAGCAGCCTCAGGAGCATCCGCGACTACCTGCGCGGCTCGGAGAAAATTGTCATGGTGACCAATGCCGACGACCCTATCCTCGACGGCGCCGAGGTCGACTTTTTGCGCCGGACCTTTGGCGCGCGCGGCATCATTTATCCCGTGGGCGGGCACTGCGGCAACATCATGTACCGGGATAACGTGCAGGATATGCTGCGGCTTATGCAGGCCGGGGAGGGACGCTGATGCGACGCACCACGACACTTTTGCGCGTTCTTCTTTTGGGCGCTGTGCTGGCCCTTGGCGCGGGCTGCGCGGCCAAGGCGCCTACCAAAGTCACGGACTTTACGGCCCCGGTGCAGCATCCGCCCATGAAGGCCGAACTGTCCCCGGACAGCCCCTTTTACGTGTACGACCCGTGGGAGCGGATGAACCGCCGGGTTTACGATTTTAATGCGCGCCTTGATGACTACGTGCTGATGCCCGTGGTCAACGCCTACGAGTCCGTTACCCCAAAGCCCGTGCAGAAGGGCGTGTCCAACTTCTTTAGCAATATCGGCGAGGTACCGACCTTCATCAACTGCGTCTTGCAGCTGGACGTGGAGGGCGCGGCCAACACCCTTGGACGCTTTGTGACCAACACCACCATCGGCCTTGGCGGGCTGGTGGATATGGCGTCGCGCGGCGGGCTGTATGATGAGGATGAGGACTTTGGGCAGACACTTGGCGTCTGGGGCGTGCCTACCGGCCCGTACGTGGTGCTTCCCGTGTTTGGTCCGTCCAACGTGCGCGACACGGCGGGCGTTGCCGTGGACAGTACCATCATCTGGATGGAGGAGAGCGCGGTCATGGACAAGCTGGACCCGGACCACGCCCTGCCTGCGCGCATTGCCTACGGCACCCTCAAGGGCATTGACGTGCGCAAGCAGATTCTTTTCCACTACTATGACAACGGCGCGCTGTTTGAGTATGACTTGGTGCGCTTTCTCTACATGAAAAAGCGCGAATGGGATGTGAAGAAGTAGCCGCGGCGGCAGACCATGCCCCGCGTCAGAACAGGAGGCGCGTGTATGCGAACAGGCGTGAAAATCTTCGGCACGTTCAACGGCATCGGCCCGGAGGGCTACGAGGCGCTGAAGCCGGAACTGACCTTTGATGAAGTGGAATACGATGGCAGCACCATCACCATCGCCCATGACGGCTATCACCCGGACGCGGAGCTTCTCGTCATCAAGGTGATGGAGCACATGCGCGAGGGAGCGGAGAGCGGCCTTGATATCCTCGACCACGACGAAAATACCTTAACGCGCTACGCCATCGAGCACGACGGCTACCGCACGCGCGTGATGAATATGGACGACGTGACCCCCGTCTACCCGCAGCACAGCCACGAGTAGGCGGCACACAGCCAAACGAAAGGCCGGTACACAGGTACCGGCCTTTTTTTCAAGGAAAATCGGGCCAGAGGGGTACAGGAAATCCCTTTCTGGCCGATATGTTTGATGAATGTGCTCCTCAGGCGGCGCTACAGCGCCCCAATGACTGCACCGAGGAGCTGCGAGAGTTTGCCGGTGGACGCCTGCGCCATGGCGATGACGTCATCAAGCGAGGTTTCCTCCATGCAGTCCGGCAAATTCTTGTTGGTGAGGCAGGAAATCCCGAGGACCTCCACGCCCATATGGTGCGCGGCGATAACTTCGAGTACGGTGGACATGCCAACCGCGTCCGCTCCCCAGATGCGGAAGGCCCGTGTTTCTGCCGGGGTTTCAAGGTTCGGTCCCACAAGGCCGAGGTAGACGCCTTTTTCAAGGCGGATACCCAGCTCAAGGGCCTTGTCCATGGCGATGCCGCCAAGTCGCTGGCTGTAGGCGCGGCTCATGTCAGGGAAACGGTCGCCCCATGCATCGTGGTTGATGCCCACAAGCGGGTTGGCCCCCGTGTAATTGATGTGGTCCGTGATGCACATCAGCCCGCCAGCATCAAACTGCGGGTTCAGCGCGCCCGCCGCGTTGGTGACGATGAGCGTCCTGACGCCAAGGGCCGCCATGGTGCGCACGCCCATGCAGACGTCGGCAGGGGAATTGCCTTCGTAGAGGTGAAAGCGCCCCTGCTGCAGCCAGACGTTTCGCCCGCCAACCTGCGCGGCAAGGAGACGTCCGGCGTGCCCCTCAACGGTGGATGGCGGAAAGCCGGGAATGTCGGCATACTCAAACGACTGGACATGGGTGAGGGACTCGGCCCAGTCGCCAAGGCCGGTTCCGAGCACCACGCCGATATCCGCTGCGTGCGGCCGTGTTAGGCTGTTGTGGATATAATCCGCTGCCTGCTGGACTTTTTCGGGATTTTGCATAAACTTTGATAAGTAATTATGAGGGGTTCGGGGAAAGGTAATGGTCCGGGGCCACCAAGTTCGGTCATTCTGTACGGGATGCCCCTTCATGTCAACGTCCGCTCTTGATAGGCAGATTTATAGATTATGGATATTGCAACACTTCTTGGCTCCATCATAGGCTTCGTCCTTGTCATCGGCGCCATCCTTGTCGGGGGGCAGCTGGGACTGTTCATCAACGTCCCGGGTCTGATGATTGTCGTTGGCGGCACCTTTGCCGCCATCTGCGTCACCTTCCCCTTGCAGGATGTCATTGATGCGCACAAGGGCGCGCTTTCCCTGTTCATGAAGAAGAAAGGCAAGGTTGAGGACGTGGTGAACATCATGGTCCGCATCGCCGAGATCAGCCGCCGCGAGGGTCTTATCGCTCTGGAAAACATCCAGACCGAGAACCCCATCCTCAAAAAAGCCTGCCAGCTCATTGCCGACAACGCCGACCCCCAGCTCATCCGCGATACGCTCATGATTGAGATTGGCACCATGAAGCGCCGCCACAGCATCTCCATTGATGTTTTCCAAAAGCTGGCGGGCTTCGCCCCGGCCTTTGGTATGATTGGTACGCTCATCGGTCTGGTGCAGATGCTGGCCAAGCTGGAGGACCCGGCAACCCTCGGTCCTGCCATGGCTGTGGCCATCCTGACCACATTCTACGGCACCATCATGGCCAACCTTGTGTTCCTGCCCTTTGCGGGCAAGATGAAGGCGCGAACCTCGCAGGAGGAACTCCACCTCCAAATCATCTTTGAAGGCGCGAAATCCATTCTGGAGAACAACAACCCCAGATTGGTGTACGAGAAGCTCTCGTCCTTCGAGCCGCCCAAGGAGCGAAAGAGTGCCCGATGAAGATCTGAACATGTTCGGCGCTCCGGAAGAAAGCGGCGACAACAACGAGTGGTTGACCACATTCGCCGACCTTTCGCTGCTCCTTCTTGTTTTTTTCATCCTGCTCTTTTCCATGTCCACGCTGGATGAGGAAAAGTTCACGGACTCCTTTTTGGCCGTGAAGCAGGCCCTTGGCGAAAAGGACAAGGAACTCATGACCATGCGCGTCAAGAGCGAGGACGCCGTCATCATGGACACGGTGCGCATGCAAAAGCAGCTCATCGAGTCCCAGCGCAGGGTGTTTTCGGACGTGCGGACCTTCATCACCAAAAAAGGTGTGGAAGGTGTGGTCGGCGCGGTGTTTGACGAAGGCAAGATTATCCTCCGTCTTCCCGGCGATGTGATGTTTGAATCCGGTCAGGTGGAACTCTCCAGCCAGGGGCGCAAAATGCTCGACACCATGCGCGACATGTTGGTGAAATCCGTCGACCAGCAGATCAATATCGTCGGACATACGGATGACATACCTCCTTCACGGAGGAGTAGGTTCAAGGACAACTGGGAGATTTCCAGCTTGCGTGCGGTGTATGTTTTGCGCTATCTGATGCAACTCGGAATCGCCCAGGGAAGGTTGACGGCGACAGGTCTTGCCGATCTGGAACCGATCTTTCCGAACAACTCCGCCAAAAACAGAGCCAAGAACCGGCGTGTCGAACTGGTTCTTGAAAAGATCGTGAGCAAATAGGATGATCGACGAGTACTCGTTCTCTCTGGGCAATGGTGACAACGGCGGACAACGACGAGCATTCCGGACCAAGATTCCGGGGCTCGAGGTCGTCCTCAGGTCTACGGACAGGCATTTCATGGTGCTGGACCTCAGCGCCATGGGGCTGGCCTTCAAGGATGCCGAAAAGGGATTCACAGAAGGCGAACAACTGGAGTTCGATCTGCTCCTTAACAAGAAGCTCTTCCTTCCTGAGATGAAGGCGCGGGTGATGCGGGTGCTGGATAACGGCATCATCGGCATCAATTTCGAGAACAACGACTATCGAAAGGAAGCCCGCCTCGATAAGCTGGTGCTGGAAGTCCAGAAACGCATGATCGCACTCAGGAAGAAGGCGGACAAACAAGGAACGTAAACCAGTGTTGAACAAACATAAGGTACTGGTGGCGAACCGCGGAGAGATCGCCATGCGGATTGTCCAGGCCTGCCGAAAGCTGGGTCTGGACTTTGTTTGTGTGTATACCGCCGCGGACGAGGGCTCCGGCCATGTCAAACTGGCCCGGGAACTCGGCGGCGAAGGTGCGCTCTATCGCATATCCTCCTACCACGACGCCAATGAACTGCTGGCCGTGGCCGACGATGCGCAGGCAACTGCCGTGCACCCTGGCTACGGCTTTTTTGCGGAAGACTTCCGCTTTGCCCGCCGCGTAACGCAGCGTAAAAACCGCCTGCATTGGATTGGCCCCTCGTGGCGCGTCATCCGCGAACTGGGTGACAAGATTAACACCAAGCGCCTTGCGCGCGGCCTTGGCGTGCCCACGGTGCCCGGGTCCGACCGCCCCATCTATGACGAGATGGAAGCCGAGGAAATCGCCGAGAACCTCTTTGCCTTTCAGGCGGAGCAGGGCGTGGTGAATCCGGTGGTGCTGGTCAAGGCGTCGGCTGGCGGTGGCGGCATGGGCATTGAGGAAATCCACGATATGGATTCCTTCCGCTCCATCTATCGCCGCATCCGCAACTACGCCAAGCGGCAGTTCAATGACGAAGGCGTGCTGGTCGAACAGCGCATCTTCGACTTCAATCATCTGGAAGTGCAGATTCTTGCAGACCGTCACGGAAGCGAGCCGGTACATTTCGGCACACGCAATTGTTCCGTTCAAAGCACCGGTCGGCAGAAACGCATAGAAGTCGCCCCTGGTTTCGCCCCCGGTGAATTGGGCTACGGCTTTGATGCACAGGCGCTTTTGGATGAGATTATCGGGCACTCCCTGTCCATGGCCCGCGAGTCCGGCTATGACAGTGTGGGAACGTGGGAGTGGATTGTCACCCCCAACGGCAAGCCCTTCCTGATGGAGGTCAACACCCGCATTCAGGTGGAGAACGGCGTTTCCGCCATTATCTCCCGCACTCCGCAGAGCGAAGTGGTGGACCTGATTGCGGAGCAAATCCGTTGCGGCCTTGGCGAAAAGCTGGGCTACGGACAAGGCGACATCACCTTTGAGGGTGTTGGCATAGAATACCGCATCATCGCGGAGGACCCGGCCAACAAGTTCACCCCGTGGTGCGGCCGCATCGACACCTTCACGTGGAAGGAAGAGTCGTGGCTGTCCATGTACACGCAGGTGCCAACGGACGAGCCGTATCAGATTCCCACGGAGTTCGACCCCAACCTCGCCCTTGCCATCATCTGGGGCAAGGACCTTGCCGAGGCCAAGGAGCGCGGATTGGCGTTTCTTGACAACCTTGTGCTGGAGGGGCAGGATTCCGCAGGTGATGGGCTGCGCTCCAACGTGGAATTTCTGCGGGAGAAGACGGCCGACCTCCTGAAGTTCAGCTGATGCCGGACCCCGCATCATAATGATGCGGCCCCGTTTGCGCCATGGCGCGGCTGGGCACCACCCGACACTCAATCCCAAAGACACGTATATGGACATTGAAAAGCGGATACAGGGCCTGCGCGACAGGCTACAGTATATTCAGGACATCTTCGGGGCGAAGGAGAATGCGAATATTCAGCTTCTCCAGTCCAAGCTGAATGATTTCCTTGCGCGAGAGGACTCCGTGTCCCCCGCGGAACGGGCCAAACAGCTTTCCGCCCTTGAAGACCTGTTCGAGTTCCTGGAAAAGAAGCTTGAACGTGAACTCACCCCCATGGACAAGGTGCGCATTGTGCGTCACCCGCAGCGCGTCTGCCTCAAGGACATCCTTGAGAACGTCTATGACAACTACACCGAACTGGGCGGACAGGACGAATACAACATCGACCCCAGCATGATCATTGCCAGGGCGTACATCTCCCGCCGCGTTGGCGGCAAGGTGCACAACCAGCCCGTTATGGTCATCGGTCAGGAGAAGGGACACGGTCAGGAATTCCGCAACGGCGGTTCCGTGAAGCCGTGGGGCAACGCCAAGGCGCTGCACTATATGAAGGTCGCCGAGACCGAGAATATCCCCATCCACACCTACGTCTTCACCCCCGGTTCCTATCCCATTGAGGACAACCCCGGCGCGGCGCAGCAGATTGCCCGCAACCTCTACGAGATGGCTGGCCTGACCGTTCCGGTCATTACCTGCATCTCCGAGGGCGGCTCCGGCGGCGCGGAGGCCATTGGCCTTGCAGACCACCGGATGATGTTCTCCCATGGCTACTATTCCGTCATTTCCCCCGAGGGCGCCGCTGCAATCGAGGGCCGTCTGCGCAATGGCCAGCGCGCCAGCGTGGAGCTTATAGAGAGTTGCGCACGCAAGATTAAAATGACGGCGGACGACAACAAAGCCATGGGCTTCATCGACCAAGTGTTGCATGAGCCGTCGCTTGGTGCGCGCCCCGAGGACTATGACTTCTTCAAGACACTGCGTCAGGAAGTCATTGCGGCCACGGATACCGTGGTGCTCAACGTCAAGGGCTTGCGCCTTTTCCGCGCCATGACGCTCAGCTCGCGCCGCGCGCGCAAGAAGGGCAAAAGCGCGGAAGACATCTACGTGCGCTGGAACCTGTCCTCGCGCGCCAAGGAGCGCCTCGTCTGGCGGCGCTACCAGCGCTTCCGCCGTATGGCGCAGAAGGCCTATCTCGACGATTCTCCCTTCACCGAACGCGTGAATAATGTGCTCGGCGAATTCTGGTGGGATGTGTACTCGTTCTTCAAGTACGACTTTATGCGGAAGCACCAGAAGAAGATTTCTTCCGTTATGGAAGAGCTGGGTGGAGAGATTCAGGTCGTCAAGGACCGGTGCGCCGCGCCTTTCCAGTGGATGCGAAACCGCATCTCCGAAGGCGAGGGCGAAACCGCGATTGATACGGAAACCGAAAAGAGCCTCACCGAGCTGTCCTGCTGGGATGAGGAATGCGATACGGGCAACGGCACCTACTATGTCAGCCCGCAGGCGCGCGAAGACCGCGCCGTCACCTGCCCCAACAGCGCCACGCATGGCTGTGTGGACCTGTGGGCGCCGGACCTCTTTGGCGACTTCGGCGGCGTGTGCTCCACCTGTGGGCACCACTTCCGCATGGAGTACCAGTGGTACCTGCACAACGTCTTTGACCAGAACTCCATCTACGAGTTCAACCGCAATATCGAAGCCGGCAACCCGCTGGACTTCGACGGGCTGGACGCCAAGATTGAGAAGGCCAAGGCAAAGACGGGCAAAAAGAGCGGCTGCACCACCTTCGAGGCGCGCATCCATGGCGTGAACTGCGTTGTGGCTATGCTTATCGCGGACTTCCGCGGCGGCTCCGTTGGCGCGGCAGAGGGCGAGAAGTTCATCCGCGCCGCCGAGCGTGCGCGCAAGAAGCATTATCCCTTCATTGCCTATGTGCACGGCACGGCGGGCATCCGCATTCAGGAGGGCGTCAACGGCGTCATCCAGATGCCGCGATGCACCATGGCCGTGCGGCGCTACATCGAAGCCGGTGGTCTGTATTTGGTGCTGTACGACACCAACTCCTACGCCGGTCCTGTGGCCAGCTTCCTTGGCTGCTCGCCGTATCAGTTCGCGGTGCGTTCCTCGAACATCGGCTTTGCCGGACCCGGCGTTATCAAGGAGACCACGGGCATCGACATTCCGCCCAACTACCACGACTGCCATCAGGCGCTTTCGCGCGGGCACATTCAGGGCATCTGGGACCGCAGGGAGATTCGCAAGAACCTCCAGCAGGCCCTTTTGACCATGGGTGGCCGCAACCTGTACTACAGATAGACACTTTCGGGGCGAAAGCGGCCCGCGCCGCTTTCGCTCCGGTCAACGTCATACGAACCGCAAGAGGACACTCTCGTGACAGACGTCAAGGCTCTTCTGGAAGAAATGAAAGCCTCCCCCTATGAGATGGTGGAGGTCAGAGCACCGCATACCGGAGTGGTCGAGTACGTAGTGACCGAGACAGCCACTCAGGTTTCCGGCGTGTCCGGAACTTGGGATGAGAAGCCGGGAACGCTGCTCGCCTACCTTGAGCGTGAGAATACCAAAAAGCCCATCTACGCCCCCCTCAAGGGCGAGATGGACGCCGTATGCCTTGAGCACTCCGGCCAGTTTGTGGAGGAGGGAACCCTGCTGTGTACCCTGCGCCACTACCTGACCAAAGAAGAAGTCATCGCCGCAATTCTCAAGAAGACGCTGCACCTGTTCCATGCCCCGGAGCAGGCCAAGTACTACTTCACCCCGGATGTGGATACCAAGGTCAAGGCCTCGGGCTGCAAGAGCGTGCGCGTGCGCGAAGGCATGGACCTGTTCATCATGTCGCGCATGAAGCGTGAGGCGCCGTTGCCGTACAGCGGCCCGGAAGGCCTCATCTACGCGCTGTACTTCAAGCATAACGAATCCGTCCCCGCGGGCGCGCCGCTCATTGGCGTGTGCCCCGAGGACCTGCTCCCCGTTATTCAGGACGTGGTCAACCGCGTGCAGGGTGAGTGGGAAGAACATAACTAGGAGACGCCGTGGGCAAAATTCTTCAGATTCGTGTTTCGGCTTCCACGCCGTATCCGGACGAGGTAAAACGTGCGTGGCCCAGACTTTTTGCCATTGCATGGCCGGAAACGGACGCTCCGGTGACCGCCGGAGGCGGCCAGCCTGGGGTTGTGGAATTGGTCACAGCCCTTGACGACCAGGTGCGTTTTGGCCTTAAAGACAAGGAACTGAAGGCGACGTTGCGAGAGGGGCTGGATACGGCCCTTGGCCTCGTCGCCAATCTGGACGCCGCCCTCGGCGACTGGAATCCCGGGGAAGCCAACGCCATCAGCGTACGGCTGGAAGACGCCCTGGACGCACTGGAAGAGAAAGCTCCGGCACCCAAATAGCCGGGGATAGAAACGAAAACGAAATCGGGAGAGTCTCATGGCTTCTTTGAACAAGGTAATGCTTATCGGCCGTCTTGGTCGTGACCCCGAGCTGCGCTACACGCAGGCCGGCCAGCCCATCGTGAACATGCGTATGGCAACGGACGAGTCCTACACCAACCAGCAGGGCGAGCGCGTGGACAAGGCCGAGTGGCATTCCGTCGTCGTCTTTGGCCGTCAGGCCGAACCCTGCGCCAACTACCTGCGCAAGGGCAGCCTCGTGTACGTTGAGGGCAGCCTGCAGACGCGCAAGTGGCAGGGTCAGGACGGCAATGACCGCTACAGCACCGAAGTCAAGGCCCAGCGCGTGCAGTTCCT
>NZ_JBUDSW010000050.1:0-16650 GCF_054921475.1 Desulfobaculum sp.
TGTAGAAGGCGGGCTGGTCCAGCTTGGCGGCGAGCACCTTCGCCTCATTTTTCATTCTACGGAGTGTTTCATTCATTCGTATGGATCCAGTCGTCTGAAAAGTCTGCGATGTGTTCGGCCATGTGCTCCCGGAGCTTTTTGAGCAGGCGCGCCTCGATTTGGCGCACCCGTTCGCGGGTGATGCCGTACTTCTCGCCAATTTCACGGAGTGTGACGGGAGAGTCCGACAACAGGCGCGAGCTGAGAATGTCCTGCTCCTTGTCGTTCAGCTTGGGGAGGATGGTCTTGATGTGTTCCCGGACCATGAGAGAGATCTCATCCTGGGCGACATCTTCTTCGATGGCGGGCTGCAGCGCGGGCAGAAAGTCCATGCGGGAGGCCCCGCCCTCTTCGCCGATAGGCATGTTGAGGGACATATCTTGCCGCGAGAGCCGCTGGTCCATCTCAATTACCACGTCCTCGGACACGCCGAGGTTCTTGGACAGTGTCGCCGAGTCCGGGTCGAACCCAAGGCTCTGCAGGCGCTGCCGTTCTTTGTTCAGATTATAGAAGAGCTTGCGCTGGGACTGCGTGGTGCCGATTTTAACCAGCCGCCAGTTGTCCATGATGAACTTGAGGATGTAGGCCTTGATCCAAAACGCCGCGTAGTAGGAGAATTTGATGCCCTTGTCGGGGTCGAACTTCTGCACGGCGCGCATCAGGCCAACGTTGCCTTCCTGCACGAGGTCCAGAACGTTCTGCATCCAGCGGCGCTGGAAATCCATGGCGATCTTCACCACAAGGCGCAGGTGCGACGAGACGATGCGGAAGGCCGCCTCGTTGTCGCCCTCATCACGCACGCGACGGGCGAGCTCCTGCTCCTCTTCCGGGTCCAGAAGAGGAAACTGGCTAATCTCGCGCAGATAGAGCCTGAGCGGGTCGCGCGGCATAAGGTCCGAGCTGCCGGCGGGCTTGAGAACAAGCTCACCCGGCGCCTCGGCTGCATCCGGGGTAATCCCGTCGCCGTCTACGGTCTCTTCGCTTTCCAGCTCGATGTCGTTTTCGTCGATAATGGTGTGATCTTCCATTCTTTGTTATAAAACTCTTCAGCTTTGTTGTGTCTTTCCGGGCCGTGCCACCAGGCAGGGGTTGGGCGAGGGCGCAGAAGGGGGCAAAAGGCCTAAAAAAAAGGCATAATGCCTGCCACAGGGTTTGTGAAGTATAGAGTTTTTATTTGTCCTTTTCAATGTTTTTAAGTACACAACTCAGGCCCGGCAAGCCCCGGAATCCGTGGTTGACGGGCACATTCGGTCTTGGCCGCTTAACCAGCAAACACGGAGCACAACGTTGCCAGATTTTCGCCGTTTTCTCAAAGAACGCAACGTCTTTGCCTTTGACGGAGGCATGGGGACGCTTTTGCAGGCCCGCGGCCTGCAGCCCGGGCAATCCCCGGAAGCGTTCGGCATGGCCCATCCAGACATCGTCGCCGACATCCATCGTGAATACATAAACGCCGGAGCGCGTGTTGTCACCACCAACACCTTCGGTGGAACGGATTTCAAACTTGAGTCCGGTCTCGATGCCTTCTCCTTCAACCGCGAGATGGCTGCCGTGGCCCGCAAGGCCGCTGGCGACCGAGCCTTTGTTGCCGGTAGCGTAGGCCCCACGGGCCAGTTCTGCAAGCCGCTTGGCGACCTGACCTTCCGCGAGCTTGTGGAAGCCTTCGCCAAGCAGATTCGCGGCCTTGCCGAGGGCGGAGCCGACCTCGTCATTGTGGAGACGCAGTTTGACCTTGCCGAGTGCCGCGCCGCCGTCATTGCCGCGCGCGAAGTCGGCAATCTGCCCGTTGCCACGTCCATGACCTTCGAGGACGGCGTCAGCCTTACCGGCACGCGTCCGCTGACCTATGTGGACACCATGCAGAACCTTGGCGTGGACCTTATCGGCACCAACTGCTCGGCTGGTCCCGAGGGCATGCTGGAGGTCTTTAAGGCCATGATGCCGCGCCTGCGCACGCCATTTTTTGCAGAGCCGAACGCCGGATTGCCCGAGCTTGAGGGCGACCAGACGGTGTTCCGTCTTGGGCCGGAGGATTTCGCGCGGCAGATTCGTCCCTTCGTGGAGATGGGCGCCAAGTCCATCGGCGGCTGCTGCGGCACCACGCCGGAGCACATCCGCTGTGCATGCAAGGAATTCGAGAACGCCACATGGACCATGCCCGAGGCGACGGAGGCCGAGAGCCTTGTGGTTACCTCGCGCTCGCAGTCCGTGGCCCTGCACCCGTCCCGCCGCAGCAAAATCATCGGCGAGCGCATCAACCCCACGGGCAAGAAGCAGCTCACTGCCGAGTTGCAGGCCGGGCAGTATACCGAGGCCTTCCGCCTTGCCAAGGAGCAGGTGGAGAGCGGCGCGCATATTCTGGACGTAAACGTTGGCGCGCCTATGGTGGAGGAACAGACGTTGCTCCCGGACCTCGTCTCGTCCCTCGTCTCCCGCGTGCAGATGCCCCTGTGCCTTGATTCCACGAACATTGACGCCATCCGCGCCGGGCTTGAAGCCTACCCCGGCTCCCCGCTTGTGAACTCCATCAGCGGAGAGCCCGGCCGCATGCAGGAGCTTGGCCCGCTGTGCAAGCACTATGGCGCACCGTTTATCATGCTGCCGCTTCAGGGCCGCAAGCTGCCTGTCACGGCAAGCGAGCGCCTCGCCGTCATTGAGGAATTGCTCAAGGAAGCCGACTCCCTTGGCATTCCGCGCCATCTCATCATCGTTGACGCGCTGGTGCTGACCGTGTCGTCCAAGCCGGAGTCCGCCAAGGCGTGCCTTGATGTTATCCGTCATTGCCGTGACGAGTGGAACCTGGCCACGGTGTGCGGCCTGTCGAACATTTCCTTTGGCCTGCCGGCGCGCGAACTGCTCAACGCCTCCTTCCTTGTGATGGGCATGGCGCAGGGGCTGTCGGCGTTTATTGCCAACCCCGGTTCCTCGCGTCTTATCGAGAGCGTTGCCTCCTCCGAGGTACTGTTGAACCGCGACCCGCAGGCGCGCTCCTACGTGGCGAACTTTGCTGAGTGGAAGCCCACGGGCGGACCGCTTCCCGGCCGCGACAGCCACCTTGGCGGCGCCAAGAAGGTGGAAAGCCTTGGCGACGCCGTCATTGCTGGCGTTGGCGACGAAATTCTGCCCCTCATCGACGCAGAATTGGAGAAAGACCGCGACCCTTTTGACCTTGTTGACGCGGACCTCATCCCCGCCATCACCGAAGTGGGCGAAAAGTACGAGCGTAAGGAATACTTCCTGCCGCAGCTTTTGCAGTCCGCCGAGACGATGCAGACGGCGTTTGAGCACTTGCGTCCATATCTTGAGGCCAGCTCCGGCGCTAAGGAAAAGACCAAGGTCATCATGGCCACCGTTGAGGGCGACATTCATGACATCGGCAAGAACATTGTCATTCTCATGCTGCGCAACAACGGCTTTGAGGTCATCGACCTTGGCAAGGACGTTCCTGCCCAGCGTATCGTGGAGACGGCGCGCGAAGAGGGCGCGGCTGTCATTGGCCTTTCCGCACTCATGACCACCACCATGATCCGCATGGAGGAGACGGTTTCGCTGGTGCGCGAGATGGGCCTTGATTGCGGCGTGATGGTTGGCGGCGCGGTGGTGACGCAGGACTACGCCGACAAGATTGGCGCAGACGGCTACTCCCGCGACGCCGTGGACGCCGTGAAGGTGGCCAAGACCCTTGCCGCCCGGCGCGCTGCGTCGTAGGACAAGCCGTTGGCCGCGCCGGACTGCTTCCCCATGGGGGTGGCCCGGCTTCGCTATTTGAGACAAACGACCACCGGCGGCGCTTCCGCATGGCCCGGACGGGCAGCGGGGCGCCGCCGGATACAGGCCGCACATGCACCGGCGGCAAGGAGATACAGTATGCGACGATGCATGATGCGCTATGCGGCGCTTTTGGCGCTGGTGACGGTTCTGCTTCTTCCCGCGCGCATGGTCCGCGCTTCGGCGGACCTGCCGGGAGCCACGGGCGACACCGTGTCCGCCATGGATATAATCCGGACGGTGGGCAGCGCCGAGGGGCGTGTGGTTATCGTGAACTTTTGGGCCACATGGTGCCCGCCGTGCCGCCGCGAAATTCCCGAACTCAACCACCTGCGGGGGCAGTATTCCCCGGACGATGTGCTCCTGATGGGCATCTCCGTGGATGAGGACGAGGCGGCCTATACGGACTTTGTGGCCGAGCAGGACTTTACCTATCCCGTGCGCCGCGCCGAGCAGTCGGTGCCGCGTTTCTTTCGGATTTCCGGCATACCCCGTGTGATGGTGTACGACACCACGGGCAAGCTGGTGGTGAATCATGAGGGGATGGTCACCGCCGACCAACTCGGCGAGGTGGTCGATTCCCTCCTTGAACAGAAGTAGGACGACATGGACGTATATATTCGCAAGGCGCGGATGCAGGATGTGAAGAGCATTCACCTGCTGCTGATGGAATGCGCCGGACAGGGGCAGCTGTTGCCCCGCTCGCTTAGCTCGCTGTATGGGCATTTGCGTGATTTTTATGTGCTGGTGGACCGTGGGGACGAAACTGTTGTTGGCTGCTGCGCGCTGACTATTTTCTGGGAGGACCACGCGGAAATCCGTTCTTTGGCCCTGCATGAAAAGATGAAGGGGACCGGCTGGGGCCGCCGTCTGGTGGAGACTTGCCTGTCCGAGGCGGTGACGCTGGGGGTTTACAAGGTCTTCACGCTGACGTATGTGAGCGGCTTTTTCGCACGGCTGGGCTTTCAGGAAGTGGAAAAGGACGTGTTGCCGCAAAAGGTGTGGACCGATTGCATCAACTGTCCCAAGTTCCCGGACTGCGACGAAACGGCCATGCTCATCACGATGTAGCTGCCCGGGCCACGCGCCCGCGCCCACGGCTAGGACCGCAAACAAGGATGCAAGGTTTGAGCGACAAGACCAAGAGTATGAAGGTAGTCATCTCCCCCGAGGAGATTCAGGAACGCGTAGCCACCCTTGGCCACGAAATTACGGAGCGCTACAAGGGCGAGCCTGTCGTCGTTGTCTGTGTGCTCAAGGGCGGCTTTTTGTTCTTTGCTGACCTCGTGCGCCATATCGACCTCGACCTGGAGCTGGAGTTCGTGCGTTTGGCCAGCTATGGCCGCGGCACGGAAAGCGGCGAGCTGGTGTTCACCAAGGACATGGAAATCTCCATCAAAGACCGCAACGTCCTCATCGTGGAAGACATTGTGGACACCGGCCAGTCCATGGACTTTTTGATGCGCACCCTTGAGGAACGCAAGCCCAGAAGCCTTACCATCGCCGCGCTGGTGGACAAGTACGAGCGCCGCGAAGTGGACGTAAAGGTTGACTTTCCCGGGTTCCATCTTGATAAAGGGTACATCGTCGGCTATGGAATGGATTTTGCCGAACGATACAGGGAGCTTGACGGAATTTACGAGCTCGTCGAATAATCCACCGCCGGACGCGGCGGTAGCACATGGATTTGGCTCCGGGTGCGGAGGCTGAAGGAGAGTGATTCGCGTATGGTCGTTGAATGTCCCAGTTGTCACACGACATACAACTTTGATGACAGCGTTGCCCAGCCCGGGCAGAAGCTGCGCTGCACAGTATGCGAACATGTCTTCGCATTGCCCTCCGGTACCGACGGTGCGGGAGACGATGCGGACCAGCCGTCCGCAGACGACGCAGGCGCTGAGGTTTCCTCTTCTCAGGGACAGGAGGGCGATGCAGGGGGAAGTTACGACTTCAATCTGGATAGCTCACCTTCCGGGGAGAAGAAGGGCAAAGGCAAAACGCTGCTCATCGCCCTTGTTGCCGTGGTTGTTCTTTTGGGCGGCGGTGCAGGAGTAGCCTACTACTTAGCGCCTCAGCTGCTTGGGGGCATTGTTGGCTCCTCGTCGGACAACACTACCGCCGACGGCATGCCGGACCCTGCCAAAATGCAGGAGATGGTGAAGCAGATATCGCTGGAGAGCATCCGCCAGTATTACGTGGACAACGAAAAGGCGGGAAAGATTTTCGTCATCGAAGGCCGCGCCCTCAACGCCTCGGGCTTCCCCAAGGAGCTTATCGAGGTAGAGGCCAGCCTGTTTGATGCGAACAACGCCGTGCTGGATTCGTCCCGCCAATTCTGCGGCAATACGCTCTCGCTCTTTCAGCTTCAGGTGCTGGGGCAGGAGGAGATTGCCACCGCGCTGACCGATGAGGCCGGTGTGGGCTCCAACAACGTGAACCTGCAACCCGGACAGGACGTGCCGTTCATGTTTGTCTTCTTCTCACCATCGGAGAATGTGTCGGAATTTGTGGTCAAGGTGGCCGCGGTCCGGGACGTCGAAGACCTTTAGAAGTTTTACAGAGGGCCGCACAGGGTGCGGCCCTTTTGTTTTGCGATAGGGAATCATGAAGAAAAAGCTCATATACGTGTGCAACGAGTGCGGCAGCGTCAGCCCCCGTTGGCAGGGGCAGTGCCCGCACTGCGGCATGTGGAATTGCCTTGAGGAAAAGGCCGCGCCCAAGAAAGCGACGGGCACGGGCGCACGTGCGGCGTCCGCGCCGGGCGGCAGTGTGTCGTCCATGCATGCGCCGGTGGCGCTGACGGAATTCACCGAGGAAAATGCCGAGCCCTACACCAGCGGGCTGGACGCGCTGGACCAGATTTTGGGCAAAGGCCTCATGCCCGGCGGCGTGGTGCTGATGGCGGGCAACCCCGGCATTGGCAAGTCCACGCTGCTTTTGCAGCTGACGGGCAGCGTTGGCAGCAGTGGACGGCGCGCGTTGTATGTATCTGCCGAGGAATCTCTTGGTCAGGTGCAGGGGCGCGCCCAGCGTTTGGGATTGCTGTCCCCCAACCTGCTGGCCATGTCCACCACGCGTCTGGAGGATGTGCTGGCCGCCATGGAGGGGGCTGGCCGTCCGGAGCTGATGATTGTGGACTCCGTGCAGACGCTGGCCTCGGACGAGGTGGACGGTCTGCCCGGAAGCGTCAGTCAGGTCCGCGCCGTGTCCACATCGCTTATCGAGCGGGCCAAGTCCACGGGCATTACGCTGGTGCTGGTGGGCCACGTGACCAAGGACGGGCAGATTGCCGGGCCGAAGCTCCTTGAGCATATGGTGGATACGGTCCTCTCGCTGGAGGGCGACAAGCGGCATCTGTTCCGCATTCTGCGCGTGATGAAGAACCGCTTTGGCCCCAGCCATGAGCTTGTGGTCTTTGAGATGCGCGGCAGCGGCATGCAGGTGGTGGACGACCCGTCTACCTTTTTCCTGCAGGACCGTGACCCCGGCCTGTCCGGAACCGCCCTTGTGATGGCCGTTGACGGGCAGCGGCCCTTTGCCGTGGAGGTGCAGGCGCTTGTGAGCAAGTCGTTCCTGTCCATTCCCCGCCGCACGGCGCTGGGGTTTGACGCGAACCGCTTGCACCTGATTCTTGCGGTGCTGGAAAAGCGCCTGCGGCTGAATCTTTCCGGTGTGGACATCTACACCAAAATCGGTGGCGGCATGAAGATGACGGACCCGGGGCTGGACGCCGGGATTGTGGCGGCGGTGTTGTCGTCCTTCTATGACCGGCCGCTTCCCGAAGCCGCAGTGATGTGGGGCGAGATTGACCTGAACGGGCAGGTCCGCCCGGTCGCCAGCCATGACATCCGCATGAAACAGGCCCAGCGCCTTGGCTACGGGCCTATTGTTGCGCCGGAGTCCGGCGGCAAAGGGGCGAAGACCATTAACATGTTGCAGACGCGCCTGTTCGGTAAGGGCGACTAGCTCCGCGAGCACCGCGCCGTCGCCATACAACGCATTGCGAAAGGGACCACGCCGTTTGGTGTGGTCCCTTTTTGTGTGTGCGGATTGGGGGGGAGCTAGGTGCCGCCGTTGCGGGCGCGGGCAAGCAGGGAATTAATCATATCCTGCAGGGCCTCTGGCGACATGGGGTAGGTGATGGTGCCGGCGATGCCATTGTCCATGAGGATGCTGTGCTGCACGCTGGCTTCGCGCTGGAGAATGCCGATAATGGGCGGCGGAGATGGTGTGACCTCGTGCAGAGCCCGCAGGGCTTCGAGGGACTCCGACGCGCTGGGACCTGCCACAAGCAGGATAAAGGCGAAGCTATGCGCCCGAAGCGCTTGGAGGGCTTCGGCGTGATTGCTGACCCGGATGGGTGAATACCCCATGTGGCCGAGGGGCCGTTCAAGGGCAAAGTGGTTGACTTGGTCGTCCCCGACAATGAGCACCTGTTGCTGTGTCATGCGTGATGACGGCTTGCGGTTCCCGGAGGAATCCGGCGGGCCTTGGGGCGCTGCCGAGTCGGGCAGCTCGACCTGAATGGTGAAGTAAATGGCTGTTCCAACGGTTTCCTCGGAATCCACGGCGAGCGTGCCGCCGAGGCTCTCCACCATTTGCCGGATGATGCCGAAGCCCATTTCTGGGGAGCTTTGCCCGGATGGCGTAAAGGGGAGAGTGGCGGGGCGAGGCTCAAAGCAGGTGTCGACCCTGTCGTCGGCGAAGCCGATGCCTGTATCCGTAATGACGAACAGAATCACCTGATGCTTCCCGTCCGGGCGGTAGGGCAGAGGTGCCACCTCAATGTCCACGGTTCCATGCTCCGTGAACTTGATGGCATTGCCAAGGAGGTTGAAGAGAATTTGCCGGATGCGCCGCGCGTCGCCAATGACGGAGCCTGTGGCGGTGTCCGCGATGTTGGTGCGGATTTCGATGCCCTTGACCTTGGCCTCGGAAACGAAGGAATCCACCACCGTGGTGATGATGGCGGGCAGGGTGAACCTGTCGTGCAAGATACCGGCGATGGGCGATTGCATCATGGAAATGTCAAAAATATCATTGAGCACGGTCAGCAGGCCGCTCCCCGCCCGGCGGGCAAGTGTGGTCGGCTCGATTTGCTCTGCGGAAAGCCGCGTGCGCTCAAGCATCTGCAGCATGCTGAGCAGACCGTTGAGAGGCATGCGGATTTCGTGGCTCATGACGCCTACAAATTCGGACTTGACCCGGCTGGCCAGTTGCGCCTGCTTGTTGGCTTCCTCCAGCTCCGCGCGCAGGCGTGTGGATTCTGTGATGTCCATGATGCTGAGGAGTGTGGCTGTATAGGTGCCGTGCTCGTCGCTGACAGGGGCAAGGGACATCATAACGTTCAGCACCTCGCCATCTTGTCGCACAAGCTGCGTCTCGGTAGAGATGGGGAGGGTATTCTTGATGGTGAGAAGGTTTCCCAAAAAGTCGGCGCGGTGCTCCTCGGGGAGGTAGTCGTCCGCAGTGCTTTGCAGCAGCTGGCTCTGCTTGACACCCAGCAGTTCAAACATGCGCGGGTTGGCGTACAGGGTGTGCCGGTCCGGATCCACCAGCCAGATGCCTTCGTGCAGGTTTTCCACCACCAGCCGGTATTGCCGCTCGCGTTCGGCCAGCGCCTGTTGGGCGGCTTCGCGTTCGGCAATGCTTTCCTTCAGGCGTTTGTTGGTTTCGCGCGTGCCAAAGTATTTCCAGAGCACCATGGCAATGCCAAAGATTACCATTATGCTGAACATTGTGGTTACGAGACGCTTGGACGCAATGGCTGACTCGTGCTTGCCGTACCACTTTGTGTAGATGGCGTTGTAGTTCTTGCTCTTGACGAAGTCGTGTATGGCGCTGTCGAGCCGTTTGAGCAGTTCCGTGCGGCCGCGGGCCACACCGATGCCACGTTTGATTTCCTTTTGCGGGGGACCAATGGTTCGTATGCGGTCTTCAATGTCCAGAAGGCGCGCCAGCCGCCAAATAAGCGGCTCCGGATAGATGATGGCATCCGCCTGCCCGGAGATGAGCAGGCTGAGCAGGTCCTGCGGGCTTTTGACAAGGATGATTTTGTGGCTGCCGAAGTCCTTAAGGATGGTATATCCCGCGTTGACCATGATTGCGCCAATGACCTTGCCCTCAAGGTCTTCAAGGGTCTCAAGGTCCGTGGAGGCGGAGCGTACAAAGAAGGAAATCTTGAACGTTTCGATGGGGGCGGTGAATTCAAGGAAGTCTGAGCGCCGCTGCGTGATGCCGATATTGGGGATGAGGTCGGCCTTGCCGGTGCGGAGCGCGTCGTGAACGAGGGTCCAGTTTTTGTAGATATCGTAGCGGATGTTCAGCCCGGTGCGCTTGGCAAGATGATTCATGATGTCAATGGCGAAGCCGGTGGTCCTGCCGGTTTCATCCACCATGTAATGCGGTGGAAAATGCTCGGGTACGGCGGCAATGATGGTCTCGTTGTCGTCTCGCGGGGCACATAGCCCAGCGGGCGGCGCAAGGAGGAAGAGGCCGAGTACACACGCGGTCAGCAGAGCCTTGAGAGCCAGCAGAGAGGGCGCTGGCTTATGGCGCAGGTGTCCGTGCGGTATCCGCTTCAGTCCAAATTCCATAATTGTCCCGTAGCATAAGCCGATTACAGGTATAGGTTCTACGTAGAGAGTACTATAAAGAGACCGTTTGGGACAAGCGGTGCAGGACGAAAGTGCGGGGGAAAAAGGGCGCGTGGTGGGAGGCGTGTGAGGCTGGAGAGGGCTCGGGTGGCGGTTGGCACAACGAAAAAAAGCCCATCCCCGTTGTTGGGGATGGACCTGTATCAGTGTGATTGTGCCGGCAGGACTACAGCACGTCCCACTCCTGTCCGGTGGCGGTGTCGTGTACGTCCACATGCATGGCGGCCAGCTCGTCACGGACGGCGTCGGAGGTGGTGAAGTCCTTTTCCTTGCGGGCGCTTGCGCGCTTTTCCAGCAGTTCGTCAACCTTGGCGGTGTCGATGCCGTAGCGGCGGACCTTTACCTCGCGCAGTTCACGCAGGAAGGTTTCGGGGTCCTGATTGAACACGCCAAGCGCGGTGCCCCACGAGGCCAGCAGGTACAGGGCGCGCGTCCACAGAGCCTTGGCCCCTTCGCTCTTGCGCCAGCTCTTGTTTTCCGCAACGCGGCCAACAAGGCGGATGAGGCCGAACACGTGGCCAAGGGCGCCGGCGGTGTTCATATCGTCGTTCATGGACTTGTTCCACTCGGCTTCAAGGGTGCTGAGTTCCTCGGTCAACTCGGCGGGCAGTTCTGCGCCGCTCCACTTGCTGCGCTCCAGAGCGGTCTGGATGTCGCGGCGGGTGGTGTAGATGCGGCGGAGGTTCTTTTCCGCTTCAAGCATGTTGTCCGGGGTGAAGTCGATGGGGCTTCTGTAGTGCTTGGTCAGCAGGAAGTAGCGCAGGGTCTCGGGGTGGTAGCTTTCGAGAATGTCGCGGATGGTGGAAAAGTTGCCAAGAGACTTGGACATCTTTTCGGAGTCCACCTGAACGAAGCCGTTATGCACCCAGAAGCGCGCCATCTCGGTCTGCGTGGCGGCCTCGGACTGGGCGATTTCGTTTTCGTGATGGGGGAAGATGAGGTCCTGCCCGCCGCCGTGGATGTCGAAGGGCAGGGCAAGGTGCTTGTCGCTCATGGCGGAGCACTCAAGGTGCCAGCCGGGGCGGCCACCGCCCCACGGGCTTTCCCATTCCGGCTCGCCGGGCTTGGCGGCCTTCCACAGGGCAAAGTCCAGCGGGTCTTCCTTTTCGTCTCCGGGCTGGATGCGGGAGCCGGAGCGCATTTCGTCAATGTCGCGGCCCGAGAGCTTGCCGTAGCCGTCAAAGGAGCGGACGCGGAAGTACACGTCGCCCGATTCGGTGGCGTAGGCGTGGCCGTCGTTTATGAGCTTTTCCGTCAGGGCGATCATCTCGCCGATGTGTTCCGTTGCGCGGGGTTCAAGGTCCGCACGCAGCACGTTCAGCTTGTCCATGTCCTCATGGAACGCCTCGATAAAGCGCTGCGCCAGTGCGGAGGGATCTTCGCCGTTTTCGTTGGCACGGTTGATAATCTTGTCATCCACGTCCGTGAAGTTGCGGGCGAAGGTGACATTGTAGCCAAGGTGGCGCAGGTAACGAACCAGAACGTCGAAAACAACGGCGGAACGAGCATGGCCAATATGACAGTAGTCGTAGGCGGTGATGCCACAAGCGTACATGCGGACATCGTTGTCCCTGAGCGGTGTGAATTCCTCTTTAC
Source organism: Desulfobaculum sp. (assembly GCF_054921475.1). Taxonomy (NCBI): domain Bacteria; kingdom Pseudomonadati; phylum Thermodesulfobacteriota; class Desulfovibrionia; order Desulfovibrionales; family Desulfovibrionaceae; genus Desulfobaculum; species Desulfobaculum sp. Next base: position 12,060 of record NZ_JBUDSW010000050.1, read on the forward strand.
GACGTGTCATTGTGTTGTAGAGCTGCATTGGCCGTACTCCAGTTTTGTCCTCAAACGGATTGATAATGTTGGTAAAACCCCGGCAGGATACACTATCCGGGCGGGGTGGAATCATGCCTCAAATGAAGTGGGGCGTCAAAGACCTTTGGCCCTAATTTTCCGCGCCCTGCGGCTGCCGCATGCCGGTGACGCAGGCCACGGCCTTGATGCCGTGCTTCTTGCCCGTAAAGCCGAGGCCTTCTTCGGTTGTGGCTTTCACGTTGACGCGGGCGGGGTCGACCCGCAACAGCTGCGCAACATTGTCGCGGATGCGGCGGCGGTAGGTGGACAGCTTGGGCGTCTGCGCAATGATGGTCAGGTCCGCGTGGGTGATGGTCAGGGCCTCGCGGTGGGCGATGTCCAGAACCTCGGCCACGAGGACGGCGGATTCGATGTTGTCAAAGGCGGGGTCGTTGTCCGGGAAGTGCTGGCCGATGTCGCCTTTGCCAAGGCAGCCCAGCAGGGCGTCTGCAAGGGCGTGCAGCAGCACATCGCCATCGGAGTGTGCAACCACCTGCAGGTCGCCGTCGATGGGGATGCCGCCAATTTTCAGCGGGCGGCCCGGGCCGTATTTGTGTACGTCGTAGCCCCAGCCCACGCAGGGGTAGGCGACGGGCGCATTGGTGGTGAGCATGCGCAGGTCCTCCGGAGTGGTAATCTTGATGTTGCCTGCCTCGCCGGGAACGGTGGCGACGCGTTCACCGATGGCTTCCACCATGGAGGCGTCGTCCGTGACGGCGAGGTTTTGGTCGCGGCAGATGTCGTGCGCGCGCTGGAGCAGGGGCAAGGCAAAGGCCTGCGGGGTCTGACAGGCGCGCAGTTCGGCGCGGGGCAGGGTTTCGGCTATGGTGCCGTCTTCGGCCACGCGCTTGATGGTGTCCGCAACGGGGATGGCGGGGATGACGGCGTCGTTCCCGGCGTCCATGGCGGCAAGCAGTGAGGCAATGAGCGGAGCACTGGCAAAGGGGCGCGCCGAGTCGTGCACGAGGACGTGGGTGCAGTCCTTGGGGAGCATGGCGAGGCCGTTGTGGACGGAATCCTGCCGCCGCGGGCCGCCTGTGGCGACGAGGCAAGGCAGGGAAAAGTCGTCCTGCGCGGCAAGCTCCTTGACGGTGCGCGCGCCGTCCTCGGCTTCGCCCTCGGGGAAGACGAACACGAATCCGGCGATGCGGGGCACGCGGACCATGGTCCGGGCGCTTTTCCAAAAGAGCGGGGCGCCCTCATAGGGCAGGAACTGTTTCTTGGTGGCAAGCCCCGATGCGGCGAGGCGGGAGCCTTGTCCCGCGGCGAGAAGTATGGCCCAGACTGACATAGCGGTCTTCTTTGCGGTGGAAGGTGATGGATACAAAAGGGGCGCGAAGGCGATAACGCCTCCGCGCCGCCTGTCCTTGCGGAGATGGGAGTCGGACGGTAAGCCGGGTTCTGTCTCCCCTTGCGGGGCGGTCATCATTCCTCTAGGGCCATGGTTGCCCATGGCCTCCAGCAACCTACCCGGAAGCATCAGTCGGGCCGACCTCAAACGCTTCCCTATTTGGTCTTGCTCCGAACGGGGGTTACCTAGCCCGCCGTGTCACCACGGCGGCTGGTGGGCTCTTACCCCACCGTTTCACCCTTACCAGCACGGTGTGCTGGCGGTTTGCTTTCTGTGGCCCTGTCCATGGGTCACCCCACCTGGACGTTATCCAGCGTTCTGCCCTACGGAGCCCGGACTTTCCTCCCCGGCCCATGCGGGCCGCGACGATGACCTGTCCAACTCCCGAATATTGTGCGCCCGGCCATGGCCGGACTGCGGGACGCTACGCGGCGTCCGGATCGGTAAAGTGATTCGTCCAGTAGACCAAGCGCTGGCAGTTGGGGCAGCTCATGATCTGTTCACCCTTTTGCAGGTCGTTGAAGGCCTGCGGGGGGATGAGGATGTGGCAGCCGCTGCAGACGGCCTCGTCCACGGGGACGATGACCGGATGGCTGATGCGGGCGCGGATGAATTCATAGCGGCCAAGCACGCGCGGCGGGACGACTTCGCACGCGGCGGCGCGGTCCTTCTGCAGCTTGTTCAGGCGCTTTTTGGCGGCAGTGGTGCGCTTTTTGAGCGTGGTGCTGTTTTCGTCCAGCTGCTTTTTCAGCTCTGCGCCTTCTTCTTCCATGGACGTCTGGAGTTCTTTCTGACGTTCCAGCTCCTCGGCGAGGGCGACTTTCTCTTCCTCGCGGGTGCGGTTGATCTTCTCCATGTTGTCCATTTCGCGCATCATGGCGTGGTACTCGCGGGAGTTCCCGGCCATCATCAGCTTGTCCTTGCTCTTCTTGATCTTTTCTTCGTTGCTTTCGATCTCGTCGGCAAGAACGCGCTGCTGGTGCAGAAGGATGTCGGTCTTTTCCTTGACCTGGTTCAGGCGCTCATTGAACTTTTCATACTTGTCCTCGAGCGCGGCGAGTTCCTTGGGCAGGCTCTCCAGTTCATTTTCCAGGGTGATGATCTCGTCATCGACTTTCTGCAGAACGATGAGCTGCTCGATTTGCTTGAGGTACATGCTCAACGGGGTATCCTCCTCGGCAGTTGCCTTTGGCGGCCGGCTGCCGGCTGCCGTGAATGTATTCAGTCCCTTGCGTAAGGGCTGTGATCACTTGTGTCGCGTGGGCCAGGGGCCCGTATGCAGAGAGAACGGCTCCGCCCCCGGGAAGAAACGGACGGTGGTGCCGTCCTTTTCCATATCGGGGGCAAGCTCCTCGGCAAAGATGCGGGTCATAATCTCCTCAAGGGAGAAGTGCCCCACATCCACGGTGAATATATCCGATTCAAGCGCCAGATGGTACTTGATGTCGCCAGTGATGAAAACGTCGGCTCCGGTGGCTGCCGCTGCGTCAATGAGCGAGCCGCCGGACCCTGTGCAGTAGGCCACGGTTTCTACGCGCTCGGGCGCAGCACCGATGGACAGCAAAAAATCACGCTCAATCAGCCCGCCAAGGGTGGCGGCGAAGTCGTCCCAGCCAAGGGGCTGGGGCAGGCGTCCGGCAAAGCCGAAACCAGCGGGGTGCGCTTCGTCGGCGATGGTGGTCTCGATGATGGAGAGGTCCGTCAGGCCAAGGGCGCGTGCCAGCCATCCTGCGGGCCCAGCGGGCTGCACATCCAGCGAAGTGTGCGCTGCATAGAGCCACGCCCCGCGGGAGAGCACCCCACGGGCAACATCCAAAAAACGGCCCGGAGTGTCCAAAAAGCGGGGCTGCATGCACAGGGGATGGTGGGTCAGGATGCACTGCGCGCCCCAGTCGAGAGCCTCGGCCACGGCGTGTGGCGTTGGGTCGAGGGTTACGGCGAGCTTGGTGATGTTGCGGGTTGTCCCGGCAATCTGCACGCCGCTTTTGTCCCATTCGGCCGCGCCGCAAAGCGGGGCCGAGCGTTCGATGCGGGCAATGACGTTCTGGATGTCCATGGTATCCCTCAAAAATAAAGGTGCTTCCCCTCTCTTCGCCAGGAGGAAAGCACCTGCTTATCGCATAGTGCCAGGGGAGGGCGCGTCGCTTCGGTCCTGCCTACGCGGCTTGGCCGGGGGCGGAGCCGGTGCGGGATGCAGCGCGTTGATGCTGGGCATCAGTCTCCCGGGGCATGGTGCGTCCGGTTGCACGTATTTTTGTCAACGCACCCAAAAAGCGAAAGATTCTTCAATCGGAACACCCTATCTCATAGCAAAAAGAAACCACCCACGCAAGCTGGCCGGGGACGCTGTGTGGCGTTTCCGGTGGCCTGCGCTGCGGGCGGAGGATGCCGAGCGGACGGTGTCTATGCCATACGCGGCGGGGCGCGGTCAAGGAAAGTGTGGGATTTCGGGCGTGGGGATTGGGCTGGCGCGCGGGCACGCGCAGGGAGGGCCTCGCAGAATTTCTTTGGCATATGGCACATGTGCATACATCCGGAAATCTGCCATGGCACAACTGGCCGCAAAGCGCAGGGGCGCTGTGGTCCCACGCGTGCAGCCAAACCCCAGACAAGGAGCAAAGGACACATGAGTGTTGATTCCACCATCGGCAAGGTCCGCTATGAGGGAAACGGGAGTGCCCGCCGGTTTCCCGTGGGCTTTGTCTACGACGATGCCGACCACCTGCGGTGCTATCTGCGCCGCCCTGTGGACAGCGGCAGTGGCGTTATGGAGCAGGTCGAACTGGTGCGGGGCGTGGATTATGCCCTTGAAGGCAACGGCGAGGCGGGCGAAGGGCTTGTGGAATATCCCCTCAGCGGCGACCCCATGCCCGCGGGCGAGTTGTTGACCATTCTCCAGTTTGTGCCCATCACGCAGGACCGCTCGTGGTCCAATGCCGACGCCATTGATGTGCGCGAGATTGAAAAATCCGACGACAAGCTCACGCGCATTTGCCTACAGCTTCAGGAGGAGCTTGGGCGCTGCGTCAAGGTGGACGTGACGTCCGATGACAATCCGCGTGAATATTTGAGCAAAACCCAGCATGCCTATGCCTCGGCCCGTGCCGCGGCGGACAACAGCGCCAGCGACGCCGCCACGGCCCGCACAGCGGCGGAAACGGCCAGCCTCGCGCAGGACTC
>NZ_JBUDSW010000051.1:0-16578 GCF_054921475.1 Desulfobaculum sp.
CAAGGGCGGTGAACCACGGTCCGGCGACCAGCCTGGCCGGGGGCTTGGGCGGCGCATGGTCCTGCTGGCCCTGTCCTCTGCGCGGGAATACGGCTACGATGCCTGCTATCTGGAAACGACCCACCAGCTTGGCGAGGCCACCGCGCTGTACGAAACCCTTGGCTTTGAAAAACTCGCCCGCCCTCTTGGCAGCACCGGGCACGATGTGTGCGAACTCCACTTTCTCTACCGCTTCAAAAGCCAGCAAGACGCGGCCTAGCGCGCCGCGCCGCCACCTGCCCAACGCAAACCGGGCCCGCCACGCACACAGCGCGGCGGGCCCGAACATGTTCTGGACTTGTCCCGAACTTGCCCCAAACTTGCCCCGGAAATGTTCCGAACATGTTCCGGACATGCTCCATCTGCCAACAGTTCCTTTTCTGTACGCACTCCACCTACGCGGGCCGCAAAACGCCCCGGCGCGGCGCTCCCGCTTCTACACGTACAGGTTCGTTTCCGGACTGAGCACGGAGATGCTCTTGATGCCCTGCTCCTTTTCCATATCGGCCACCATGGCCTGAATACTCCCCGCACGGCGGCCTTTGGCCTCGAAGGTGTATTCGCAGGAGCCATTGCTGCAGTTGCTGAGCGACGACTTCAGGTCAAGGCGCAGGTCCTTGTACTGGCTGAGGCGGCTGTGCAAAGCCTCGAACCCGGGAGCGTCCTTAGGCGTGGTGAAGGTGACGATAAAGTTGCGGTTGGAGAGGCTAAACGCGCCAAAATGCGTCATAAGCGTCATCACCAGACCGATGACAATGGTGCTGGCCACAGCCACGGTGAAATTTTCCGCGCCCACGGCAAGGCCCTCCGCAATGGCCCAAAACAAATACGCCATATCCGCCGTATTCTTGATGACCGCGCGGAAGCGAATGATGGACAGCGCGCCGATAAGGCCAAGGGACAACGTGATGTTGGAGCCGATAACCGACATAACCGTTGCCACCACCATCGTTACGGACACCAGCGTAAAGCCAAACTGATGTTCCACGCTAATGGAGCGCGAGTTGTAGCGGTAGATGAAGCACACGCACAGCCCAACCACCAGCGACACCGCAAGGCGCACCAGAATCTGGCTGAGGGTCACACCACCGGGCACAAGCACAAGATTCTGCAATTGCTCAAACATAACCTCTCCTTAAAAGACAAAGGAACTGTTGACGGCAAGGTTCTGCACCGCGCTCCCATACTTGCTGATGGCGCGGCGTTGCAGGCGGTATTTCTCCACCACGCGTGTGGCGAAAAACGGCATGTACGACGGAGCCTTGATTTCAAGAACCGCCACGTCATCCGGCAGGACCGGGCGGTGGGGCTCCGGCATTTCATCCCCCGTGACACGCGCGCAGCGCACGTTGCGGTCCAAGGTAATGCGCACGCGCGAGTCCGTGCGCGAGGTCAGGGCGACGCGCTCGTAATCAATGCGCAAAACGGGTTTGAGGCCGGAATACCGGGCAAGGATGGCCACATTGTCACTGAGGGTTTCGCCCGACATGGCGCAGGTTTTGGTGGCAAAGACCATGTCCGGGGCAACACTGGCTTTGTCCTTGTACACCCTGTCCCCCACCTTTTGCTTAAACTCCAAAAAGTACGGCGAGTTCTCGCAGCGGGGGTAAAAGCGCACCCGCACCTTGGTCCGGCGCGTCTGCCCGCTCAGCTTTTGGTGGTAGGCCCGCATCTCCATGTCATCAAAATAGACGGACGCCACATGATAGGTGCAGTCGTCCTCCGCCGCGTGCGGGTCCGGCACGCAACACGGAAACACATCGTTCAGCAGAGACGCAGACTTCCAACGCGCCACGAAATACTTGTACTCTATGCGTTCAATCATGGCGCGCCCTCCCCTGCTGCGGAGACGGTCAAATCTCCAATGTGCGGCACATCGCCAACCGAGTCTGCGACAAAGACGTTCTTGGCATCCGTCAACGTGGCAAACCGGTAGCCAAACTCCCCAAGGGTGCCCTCCGCATGGGCCAGAATGAATTTCTTTTTGCTCAGCTGCTTCTTGGGCAGACGCACCACCTGCGAAATGCTCTTGCCCCGCGTGCGAAAGTCCGTCCCCACCGCGTAGACGGCGGACGGAAGCGCTCTGTCCTGCTCATAGTCCTGCACGCCTATGTCCATGGTATTGCCGGACAGAACGCACCGCTTCAGCACCACCGTTCCGCCGCCGAAGATAGCCTTTTTCTGATAGGCCGTGACACCGGTCTTGCACTGTTCTATGCGGGTGCCGCGTACAAGCACACGGCTGAGGTCCTTGGCCGTTATGCCCTGCACGCTCCGCTGCATCACGCAGTCCACCACCCGCAGCGTGGAGCGCTCCCCTGCGCTGACGCTCTTGTCGCCATGGTCCGTAAAGGTGCACCGCGCCACGTCAACGCGGGAGCCTGAGATATCCACGCCGTCGTTGGCATTGGCCACAAAGCGGCAGTCCTCAACGCGCGACCCACGCGTGACAAGGTCAAGGTCCACAGCGTCCGCGCCGTTTTCCGCGAAGGTGCAGTGCTCAATGACCGCATGGCCGTACTTCACGTTCAAGCTATCGTCGCCGCCCCCCTCGCTGGCGCTTTCAAAGGTGCAGTGCCGGAAGCTGGCATCCGCGTAGTGCACGGCAACCATGCCTGAAAAGTACGCGCCATTGGCGTACGCCTCGGTGCCGCCACGGAACACGCAATGGGCAAAGTCCGCGCGGGATGTCCGCAACACGGCAAACGATCCCCACGGCCGCCCCATAAACGCCCGGTCCACAACAATGGGCTTTTCCGGTGTGCCAAGAGCTTGCACGGGGCCGTAACACACAAGGGACGACTTGGGCGTCATCCGCACATCTGCGCCGGGGGCAATGCGCAGCGTCACCCCCTGCGGCACAACGATGGTGCCTTCCAGAGTATGCTGGCCTTCGGGGAGCACCACAGCACCATCCGCCCCGGCCACAAACTGCGGGTGCCGCGCCACAAAGGATTCCGCCGTACGGAAAATGTCCCGATAGTGGGCAAAGGGCATGCGGTAGCGCTCCCGCGCGCGCTGGATGCGCTGCGCTTCGGCCTGCGCATTACTCTCTACAGTGAAGTCGCGCGCACGTTCACGCCGCTTGGCGGGAGTAACGGCGCAGGGGATAGCCTCGCCCGTGGAGGAATTGCGCAGGGCAAGGCGGACGTCCGCGCGGCGCACGGGCGCATCCGCCTCAATGACAAACGCGCGCCTGCGCGGCGCAAGCACGCCGTAGCGCTCCAAAACGCGCATTAGGCGTCTGTAGCGGCTCGCATCCTTCCGCACGCCATCCTTGAGGACATAGAGAAAAGTCACCGGACGCGGATAATACGGGAATTTCTTCCGCGTGTAGCAGTCGGCCACAAAGTCGGCATCCTGCGGCGCGGTGATGGCGCGGATCATCGCCTCGTACTGGAAGCGCCACATCACCACGCTGGCAAACTGCCTGTAGAAATCCGGCAGAAGCAACGTATCAGGACGCGAAGGGCCCCCTTGTCCGCCTGTAACCGCCGCCCCTGTCGCCGCGTCGCGCACGGTGAAGGGGACGTCCCCGGCAAGGCCAATCTCCTCAACGCGCGCGGGGCTCATGGCGGCATCCTCGGCCAGCAACAGCGCATCCTGATAGTACAGGTTCACGCGCGAAAACTCGGGAAGCTCCAGCGCCCCGCGCGGCTCCACAACAAGCAGATAACGCCACGGCGGGCCGCCGGAGAGCCTTTGCCACGTAGCCCGGTAGGCATCCGTGCGCTGGGTGAAGCGCCTAAGCCACTCGACACGGTCCGCAAAGCGGTTCCGCTGGGTCGCATAGGTCGATGCAAGCTTGCCTTGCTTTTGGAACATGCGTCCATGGTAGCCGTACGTTACGGACGACTTATGGGCACGTTCCGTCTGCTGGTACAGCGTATCCAGCGTGGCAAGGGAGCGCTGCACAAAGGCTTCCGACGAGACGCGCTTCCAAATCCGGCGCATCTTGACGGCGTAATTTTCAGGCCGCAGGCACACAAAATCCATAAAGGGGTTGTGCCGGATGAACATGCGGGAATGGGCAATATTCTGGATGCGCACGTCATAGGGCAGCATCTCGAACCGCCCACACGCCGTGTTCCAGAACAGGACGTCGTTGTGCATCCAGTCGATATGGCAACTGGACAGAATGTTGGAGAGGACGTCGAGGTCAATGATATTGTCCGGCTCGAAATACTGCGAGAAGGCGCCGTAGTCATCCGCCTCCAGCATCTGGCTGAACGCGCCCACGATATGCTCCGTGGGATAGCGCTTGCGGAAGGATTTGGAGGGCTTGATATCCACGGACACAACCTCTTCCAACGGAAACGGCTCGCCCACGTAGGTCAGCTCCGCGTTCGGGTCTTTGCTCAGGCTTGCCGTCAGGTCCGAAACGCTGCCATCGGGCTTGCCCGCCAGCTCCAGACTTTTGCTGGACCTGTCAATGCGCCACATCAACCCCTGCGGCCTGCCGTTGATGATGAGGTAGACAAAATCATTTTGCAGAGGAGTCAGCCCCATGCTCTCGGCAATGCGCTGCGCCCACGCCTCGCCGATAAAGGAGCGGCACACTGGGCGGATAAGGTCCACCCGGTGGCGCTTGGCAAAGTTGATACGCCACGACTTGGTGCGCGCAAAATGGTGCCCCACGCCAAACCCGCGCGTCTTCATGCGGATGTCCACAGGCGCGGAGCCATCAACGGACAGCTTTGCAGGCTGCATATTCCGGTAGCCGGGGAGCATCTTGTACGCGGCGTCACCACGCCATTCGAGGATGTTTTCGGGCCGCCACAGCTCTGGCAGGTCCACGGTGATGGCGTAGACGGGCACACCAAGGGAGGCGGCTTCCTCCTGCATGGCGCGCACCTCCTCGGCGGTGTACACCTCGTCCATCAACAGAGGACGCTCCGTGACCACGCCGCTCTCCTGCATCTGGAGGCCCTCGCGCTCAAGCAGTAGAGGAAGCGTGTCGTCTGTCACCGGATACAGCGCCATATTGTCAAAGCAATTGGCGTACACATACTGATGCATAAAGGCGCGCGTATTGGGCATTCCCACGCTCACCGCCCCGCCGGGACTGGTGAAGACCAGCCCCGTCCGCACCCAGTCGTTCTGCGCAATGGCGAGGGTCACCTTGCGGTGGGCAATGCGGCGTTCGTCCTCGCCGCGCACTTCAACATACGGCCCGGTTGTCCCCAGCAGGTTCTTGGTATCGAAAACCAACAGGTACCGCTGCCCCGGGGTGGTCTGCACTTTTTGGAAGCACCGCGCCGTCAAAATATGCGCGTTGTAGCACCGCTTTCCGTCCGAGGGTTTGTAGATGAAACGCTTGATGAGCGGCTCCTCCGGAGAGGCCATCGCATCCATGGTGATGACGCTGGTATCCATGACCTTGCTGGCAACCTCACGCCACACCGGCCCCATATAGCGCTTCAGGCCCGTCAGCACCGCGCGGAGCGGCTCCTCGCCGCGTTCGGACCAAATCTCTATGCTGCACGTGGCGCTCTTGATGCCGGTGAAGGTGAAATCAATGTCCGGATGCTCCTCCAAAAACGTTTCAATCACCTGCGTCAGGCTTTCAACGCGCAGTTCACGGTCTTCATGGAGCGTCCCATTCGTCACATGGGTTATAAACAGATGGTCGTGGGCGTAGGTATTTTCGTTGGCCCAATAGTCGCCCGCGCCGTACAGGACGTACGAGACAATGACGTTCTGGTCGTCCTTGGTTTGAATTGTAAACCGGCAGGTCAGCTTGGCGAGGTTCCCGTCCATCTGGTCAAGACGGTAGCCGAATGTGATGGGACGGTCGTAGAAGCGTGGACGCAGGCGAAAGGTAATTGGCCGGGAATTAACGTCTACCGTATCATCCGGATGGAACCGTGAGAATGTTGGCGACACCCCACGCTGAAGGGTCCACCCCTCCAGCCCCTGCTCAAAGGACCCATTCTGCAGTATGCTCTGCGGCAATTCTTGGCGGCATCCACAAAGCACCAAAAACACACAAAAAGCAGCACCGCAAAGACGAGACATATGCAATACGGACAACTTCACCGCGCCCCCTGTCCATCATATGAGACCCCACACACCACACCCCAGACGCACTCAAAGGCCGCCACCGAAAAACGTCACATGTTACAGCCATGTAGCATGAGAGTTACACGGAGATGACACCCCACCAACACTAAACATGAACTTGTGGAATATGTCCAGAAAATCGGCAGACATCGCACCAACTTTGCATCCCCCCGGCGCAGACCGACCCCAACGCGCCGTGGCGCAGGCCCTGTGGGGAGGCGCATTTTGCCCACGCCCTCCATTCTGCGCGATGTAGCGCGCCACCACGCCGCCCGCGGCAGCGCCGCGCGCCATAGGCCCGCCCCTCCCCCGCACACTTGCCGCCATGCGGCATCCGTGGTAGCGGGGGCTAGCTTTTCAACACGTCTGCCGCGCGGCGCCTCGCCTCCGGCAGTCCCAGTATCGTTCAACCACTTTGGTGCAAAGGCTATGCAGACCGAATACACGACAGTTTTTAACGAAGAACGGCTGAGGGCCATCTTCCCGCCCGAAAAGACCGATGCGTTTTTCGAGGCGCTCTTCGGCGACAGCAGTGAAGGCGCTTACGACATCCGCCTGCATTTCTGCGGCGAACACAACGGCATCTTTGACTTTGAATTCCAGCTGGCACAGCGCCCGGGCCGGTGCCTTGCCTGCAACCTGACCTACGGCCTGCCGCAGGTTTTCTCCCGCCACCCCGTCATCAACGCAGCGCAGGTGGCACAGGACATTGCCGAGGCCGCAGGCCACAGCCCCGAAGCCGCAGAGTGGACCATCGGCTCCACCCGCGAGATTTCGCCCGGCCTTCATGCCGTACCGCTGACCATCACACTCAGCTAAACGCCTTTTCCGGCACTCCACAGCGCGGCGCGCACCGCGCCGTGGAATGCCGGCCACACCCATATCTGCCACAACGAAGAGCGGGGCTGCGACATATGTCGCAACCCCGCTCTTGTATTGCCGTACCGACCGCCTCGGTACGGCACCGCCAAAGCGCTACTGACACCACCATGGTGCCGGATTATCGTTCCTTTGCGGCGCGCGGCCTTGCACAACATGCTTCAGCCGGCCCCCCACTCGCCACAGCGCGCATTGCTGCGCCCTGCCACGTTCTTGTGCATGCATTTTTTGCCGCATGCTCATCGTGTATATATCGCCCGGGAGACGTGGCGTCCGTCGGCGGGGCGACATGCAGTGAAAAAACATCCACATGCACTTTCTACGCGACAGAAAAACACTACAACTGCAAAAACATCTTGGCAACGAATTTACCAAATTTTTCACCAGTCATATTTTCCACCCACAAAGAATGTGCGCCTGCAACAACGGTAATCCCAGCGCCTTGGTCGGACTACTACAGACGAAACATGTCTCTACTACGTTAAAAACCGAGCGCCCACTCGGTTTTTTTGGCGGCAAGCCAAGCGCTTGCCAGACGCACAGCCGATGCCTATCTCCTTAGAAAAGGAGTGCATGCCATGAGCACCACCAACGCCACCGTGACCATACCATGCCCCGCCTGCATGACCCGCAACAATGCGGACCCTCAGCGCCTTGGTCGCGCTCCCGTGTGCGGCAAGTGCGGCGCCCCGCTCATTCCGGCACGTCCCGTGGCCCTGCGCTGGGAGAGCTTCCCCCGCTACGCCCTGCGCAACTCCCTGCCCGTCCTTGTCAACTTCCGCGCGCCATGGTGCCCGCACAGCCGCCGCATGGTTCCCGAATTCGACCGCGTGGCGACGCTGCTTGCGCCCTACATGCTCACCGCCTCCGTGGACACTCAGGCCGAGGAAGGCCTTGCCGCGCACTACCGCATCGACTCCATCCCCACCACCGTGCTTTTCCGCGGCGGCAGGGAACTGAGCAGAATTGCCGGCGCCGTGGACGCCGAAGAGCTGGCTGCCTGGACTGCGCGGCTGGCCTGAACCCTTGCGCCATGTGGGCAAGGTGTCTATCATCGCGGCGTTACGCCGCACGTCCTGCTTGCGCGGCATCACCTCCACGCCACGAGACACCACAATGAACACGCGCTACGACTTCGACACGCCCATCGACCGCAAAGGCACCGGCTCCGTCAAATGGCAGCTTGCCCCCTCTGGGGAAAACCTCGACACCATGCGCGTTTGCGACGACTGCTTCGGAGACGACGCCCTTCTGCCCCTGTGGGTGGCGGATATGGACTTCCGCGCGCCGCAGGCCATTACCGATGCCCTGATGCAGCGTGTCAGCCACGGCGTGTTCGGCTACACCCTCGCCACACAGGACTACCTAAAGAGCGTCTGCCGCTGGATGCAGCGCCGCCACGGCTGGGACGCCCGCCCGGAGACCATCGTCCCCACACCCGGCATTGTCCCCGCCCTGCACTGGCTGATTCAAACCTTCACCGCCCCCGGCGAGGGCGTCATCGTCCAGCCGCCGGTCTATTATCCTTTCTTTAGCGCCGCAGAGACTACAGGACGGCGCATCGTCCGCAATCCGCTGCGCGAAGAGGACGGCCACTACCGCATGGACTTTGACGGCCTGAAACACCTCGCCGCCCAGCCGGACGTCACCTGCGCCATCCTCTGCAACCCGCACAACCCCGTTGGCCGCGCGTGGACTGCCGAGGAGCTGTGCACCTTTGGCGAAATCTGCCACGCCAACGGCGTCACCGTCATCTCGGATGAAATCCACTGCGACCTGACGCTGTTTGGCACCCGGCACACGTCCTACGCCACCATGCCCGAGCACCTGCTGGCCGACGCGGTCATCTGCACAGCCCCGAGCAAAACCTTCAATCTTGCAGGCCTGCAAACCTCCAACATCTTCGTGCCGGACGCCGGGCGCCGCAAGGCCTTCCGCGCCACCCTCGCGGCCAACGGCATGCACGACCCCAACCCCCTTGGCATGGTGGCCTGTCAGGCGGCCTACGACCACTGCGAAGACTGGCTGGACCAGTTGCTGGAGTACATTGAAGGAAGCATGCTCTTCGTGCGTGATTTCCTCGTCCAGAATATTCCCGCCGCGCACATGCGCCTGCCCGAGGCCACGTATCTGGCGTGGATGGATTTCCGCAGTCTCGGGCTTGACGACCTCGCGCTTAAACGGCTGATGCTTGAGGATGCACGGGTCTTTTTGGACGACGGATATATCTTTGGAAAAGAGGGTTCCGGCTTTGAACGGATGAACCTTGCCAGCCCCCGCAGCATGATACAGGACGCCCTGACCCGCATCGCGGCCAGTGTCACCACGGTGCAACGCGCGCCCGCCACTCCGGAAAAACTTGCATAGAATGGTATTCTGTGTTTGTTAAAGCCACGTTACGCGCCACACCTTCTCCGGAGCATCCATGACGCATCCATGCCAGCCCATTACTGAAATACCAGAGGGATTTCAGCACCTTACTACAACCGACATGTTTCGCTTTCTCCAAGAGCTGCCTCTTGGGGTCTGCATTATGGACATGACGGCCAATATCCTCTGGGCCAACTCATCCTACGAGCGGATAACCGGCTACGCATGGACCAAAATCGCCGACGCTGGCGAACGCGTCAAACGCCTCTACCCAGAACAAGCCTCGCGCCGGAATCTGCACGAGAAGTGGCTCAACGATATCACCACCCCCGGGCACGCAGTACGCGAACTGCGCGCCCGGGTTGCCGACGGCAGTGTGAAGAATCTGGAATTTCGCCTGAACACCCTGCCGGACGAACATATCCTCATGACTGTGGTGGACGTGACGGAAAAGCGCCAGCAGGTGGAATCCCTCTCCCACATGGCGCACACGGATTCCCTCACCGGCATCCATAACCGCCGCTTTTTTCTCTCCCGCGCCTCCGCCGAGGTGGACCGCGCCATCCGCTTCCACCGCCCCCTTGCCGTGCTGATGTTGGACGTGGACCACTTCAAGCGCGTCAACGACACCTACGGGCACCTTGCAGGCGATGAAATTCTGCGCTCCATTGCCCGCTCCTGTGAAGAAAACATGCGTGAGCATGATATCTTCGGACGCATTGGCGGCGAGGAATTCGCGGCCGTTCTTGTGGAAGCCGACTTGGAGATGGCGCTGCACTCCGCCGAGCGCCTGCGCGCCACGCTGGAGTACATTTCCGTCTCGCACAACGGCCAACGCGTGGGGGCCACCGCCAGCATTGGCGTTGCCACCATCACGTCCGTGCACGACTCCCTGCCCGACCTTCTCGCGCGGGCGGACAAGGCGCTCTACACCGCCAAAGCCGCCGGGCGCAACTGTATCCGCCCCTATGTTGAGGAGATGGGCCCGGCCAAGGCCGCCCCCCTCATCCAGCATCCCAGAGCCTAGCCTCTCCTTCCCTGCCCACCCACAAGGCGCAAAAAAAGCGGAGCATCCCTTAGAGATACTCCGCATACGTTTTGTCTTGTGCCGCCGCTTACACGCGCCCGGTCCACACCGTCCCGGCCCCAACCTCGGGCACGGAAACATCCGGCGTTGGCAACCCGCCCGGCGTAGGGAGCGGACGTATGGTGCGCTGCATATCCAGCCCATGGATAAAGTGCGCGACACCGCTGACTATGGCGTCCTCGCGGTTCCACACCTTGCTCATGCGCACCCAGTCGCGCAGCAGGCCGTAGGCGATATCGTGCTGCACACGGGCTATGTCATTAATGACGAGACTCATGAGTCAACGCTACTCCAACGCACACGCCGCCGCAAGTCTGGAAACGCGCCCGCGTCATCGCATCATCGCCCCATCGCCGGGGCATCGCTGGCTCACCGCCTTCTCCTGCCTGACTTCGCCGCGCCGCGCCGCAACGCATCGGCCTCTGCGCCTTCCCATGCGTGCCTTGCGCCACCGCAGAGCGTCAGGCACCTGCCCCTCGCCCTGCCCTTGTGGTGGAGCAAAATCTCAATCCCGCGCGTGCCCTTCCTCCGCCCTTTTACGGCTCCACTTCGCGCGCCAGCCGCGCCACCTCACGACGGCAGGCTAAGGCGGCCTGACGTGACGCCGCACGAAAAAGGGCCGCACTCCCAAAAGGAATGCGGCCCCGCATATCGCCTATAATGCCTTGCGGCAGTGCGCCCTACAGAATCTGCTTCAAGAAGGTCTGCGCGCGCTCGTTCTGCGGATTCTGGAAGAAGTGCTCCGGCGTGCCCTCCTCAAGGATGGCGCCAGCGTCCATGAAGATGACGCGGTCGGCAACCTCGCGGGCAAAGCCCATTTCGTGGGTCACGCAAATCATGGTCATGCCGGACCGGGCAAGGTCCTTCATAACGTCCAGCACTTCGCCGACCATTTCCGGGTCCAGCGCGGAGGTCGGCTCGTCAAAGAGCATGACCTTGGGCTGCATGCACAGGGCGCGGGCGATGGCCACACGCTGCTGCTGACCGCCGGAAAGCTGGTCGGGGTAAGAGTTCCACTTGCTCTCGATGCCCACCTTTTTCAGGTACTTGCGCCCACGCTCCTCGCACTCCTCGCGGCCTTCGCCGCGTACAGTCATAGGAGCCATCACCAGATTCTCCAGCACGGTCTTGTGTGGGAACAGGTTAAAGGACTGGAACACCATGCCCGCCTCGGCGCGGACCTTGTTGATGTCCACCTTGGGGTCAAGCACGTTCGCACCGTCGATGGCAATTTCGCCGCTGTCGGCAAATTCCAAACGGTTCAGGCAACGCAGGAAGGTAGACTTGCCGGAGCCGGACGGCCCGATGACAACCACCACCTCGCCTTCGGCCACATCGCAACTGACGTCACTCAGCGCCTGAATCTTTTCGGGGACGTAGAAGAATTTATTCACATTGCGTACTCGGATCATATCGCTAAACCGCCTTGCGTTCCATGTACTGGATGATCACGGAAAGGGTGAAGGTCATCAGCAGGTACAAGATGGCGCATACGAACCACATCTCGTAGGTCTGCAAGGACGTTGTCACCACCTCGCGGGTCGTTTTGGTCAACTCGCGCACAGCGATAACGCCAAGCAGGGAAGAGTCCTTGATAAGGCTGATGAACTGACCGGCCAGCGCGGGCAAAATGCGGCGGATAGCCTGCGGCATCACCACGCGGCGCATGGCCTGAGAGTAATTCATGCCAAGGGAACGGGCCGCCTCCATCTGTCCGCGGTGCACACTCTGGATGCCCGCGCGGACGATTTCCGCAGTGTACGCGCCCGTAAACGCGGCAAGGCCGACGGCGCCGAACCAAATACCGGGAATACTGGGCAGGCTCCACGCGCCTAGGATCTGGTTCACCAGCGTTCCGATGACGTAATACCAGATCATCAGCTGCACAAGCAGCGGCGAGCCACGCACCAGCTCAATATACGTTATGGCGGTCCATTTGAGCAGCGGATTGTCGGAGATGCGGAACAGGCCTGTGGCAATACCAAAGACAAGGCCCATCACAATGGACATGAGGCTGACCTTGAGTGTTATCCACAGACCGATGAGGAACTGCCCAACCTTCCAGTGCTTATGCACTCCAAGGGTGTCGCCGGGGTAGACAAAATCTCCCTCCATGACGCGGATGTCCTGACCGGGGACGGAGTATTCCTCCACGGTGCCATCCATGGCAGTGACCTCAACCTCGTATCCCTTCTTGGACTGCTCGACGGCGGTCACTTCGCCATCGAGCTCGGTTCGGATGTTCTGCTCATCTTGGTAGAAGAAGTACTGGGGCACTCGGTACCATCGCCACGTGTAATCGACATACTTGGTGGCTCCATACAATCCGAGGCACGTCAATGCTACCAAAACAAAAAACATGGACGTCCAGAACCGCTTGTAGTGCGGGCTTCTGGGCCGGTCCAAACCGGGATAGAGTGACATTCTGTCTTCACGCTCCTTTTCGCCCCGCGTCATCGGGGGCGCACAGATTTCCTTCAAGCACGCTTCCGGCGCGCTTGCGCATGCCCCCGAAAGCTCCGGAGGCATGCGCAAAAACACCGGCGCAAAACGCAGATGTCTGCAATAATCGCCCCGCGCGCCCTTTTCAAGAGCACGCGGGGCGATATGTCAGCTTTTTTTTGCGGCCTACTGGATCTTGTTGAACCAGGAGGTCGACTGGATCCACTTCTTGTAGATGCGGTCGTAGCGGCCGTCGGCCTTCAGCTGATCCTGGAAGTTGTTCAGGAAGTTCAGGAAGTCCGGATCGCCACGGCGGATGCCGATAGCCATAGGCTCGTAGGTGAAGGGCTTGTCCAGCAGCACAAGGTTCTTGCCACCCTGCTGGGCCATGAAGACCACGCAGTAGGGCAGGTCGTACACAAAGGCGTCGGACTGGCCGTTGGCTACGTCCATGGCGGCGTCGGGCTGCTTGTCAAAGGACTTGTAGCGCGCCTTGGGCATCATACGCTTGGCGGCCATCTCCCCCGTGGTGCCAATGCAGGAGGCCACGGTGTACTTCTCGTCGTTGAGATCGCGGTAGCTCTTGATCTCATCCTTGAGGTTCTTGTTGATGAGAATGGCCTGACCGATGGTCAGGTACGGCTGGGGGAAGGAAATCTGCAGATTTCTTTCCTGCGTCAGCGTCAGGCCGGAGATGATGACGTCGTACTTGTCGGACAAGAGGCCGGGAATGATGCCATCAAAGTCGGTGTTGACGATTTCCAGACGCACGCCCATGGCCTTGGCCAGTTCCTTGGCGAGGTCAACGTCAAAGCCGATGATGCGGCCCTTTTTGTCGGTCATCTCAAAGGGTGCATAGCCGGGCTCCAGCCCGACACGCAGGGTGCCTCGCTTGAGGATGGACTCGATGGTGGACTTCTGAGCAAGCTCAATGTCGGCGGCGAAAGCCTGTCCGGCCAGCGCGAAAATGCAGACGGCGACCAGAAGCAGTTTTTTGGCAAAATGCATCCGCGGACCTCCTATGCGATGTTGATCAGTGATTCCCGTGGCGGGGAAAGGGCAGGATGTCTACAAAAAGGTCAATACTTCCCTTCTGTCAGGATTTCCTTGATGATCATCTTCTTCTTGCACACCGGGCAGGCCGGCATCTCCTCTTCCGGAAGGTAGATAACCTGGGAAATCTTGTGTGTCGGGCAGTGGACCTCGACGGCCTCTCTCTTGTATCTGTCCTTAAAGGCATCCATGACTCATACTCCGTGACAAATAGTGGCAATATACTGTCAAAAGCACTTTTGACAAGTTCTAATCATTATTTGACAAATTTGTAAGCGCTATCTTCACGACAACCGCAGGGAGAGGCACGTCAGCGCGCCGTCCATCTTGCGGGTTTCCGTCATGTCCAGTTCGACTACATTGCGCCCCAGCCCGTCAAGTATTTTCCGCGTGGACGGAAAGCCCGCGGGCGTAATGACAGTGCCGTTGATATACAGTGCATTGGCGGCGTACTCTTCCTGCGGCTCCACAATATGCAACGTATAACCGGAGAACTCCTCACGCGCGGCAAATTCCTGCGTTATCAGCAGGTCGTTGCCACCAAGGGACGTCACGCCGCACTTCAGGTGCAGTCCTTCACGGACGGGGACCAACGTGCAGGTATAGCCGTAAGCCGTCAGGATATCACCAAGCTGTTTCGCGCCCGCCTCATTGGTGCGGCCAGAGACGCCAATGAAGAACTGGCGCTCCACCTGCAACACGTCGCCGCCGTCAACGGTGCCCGGAGCTTCAATGCGCACAACGGGTCGTCGTTCTTCAAGGATGGGGACGATGCGCTCCTTCTCGCCGTTGCGTTCAGTGGCGCCGGGGTTGGTAATAACGGCGACCTCCGGGGTCACCACGGCAACGTCCTCCACAAAGTGCGCGTCCGGAAAGTCCGGCTCGGCGGGCAAAACGTCCACCGTCAGGCCAAGACCTCGAAGCGTGTCCACGTATGCCGCATGCTGCTTGAGCATCAGGGAATAATCAGGCACACCAAGCTCACAGGCCGTGGTGATGCCGTCTGCAAACCCCTCGCAAGGCGTGCGGACAATGGCATGCGTAAACATTTGGCAAATCCTCTACGGTTGAGTTATCGGAACCGACATGCTTATGCCCGAAACAGCGCCATGTCAAAAATTACAGCGCCTTCGGCTCAATTTCCCCAAACCGTAACGCACGAGGCATCCTGCACCCGTCATGCTCACTATCCGCTGCTCCCGCTGCAAGACCAAACTCTGGAAGTACAACAAGCTCGGCAAAGGCGAAGTGCTGCGCTGCCACAAAGCCCGCATTGATAAAATGCTGGATGCCGAGGTGGACGGCGACCGCATCCGCTGCCCCTGCGGGCAAATCGTGGGGCACGACAAAGGCAGTTTTTACAAGATGGTCAAGAAGGGCTTTGTGTACTCCGGCAAGAAGGTCAACAAGCTCTAGCCCGCCCTTCCGCGCCCCGGCGGCTTGCACCCAAATTTGCCCGCCCGCCTCGCACTCCCTTTCCATTACGCGCAGGCCACACTCAGCTGTCCGGCTCCTCCACGCGTTCACCGCGCGCGGCCTGCCGTGCGTAGACGCAGTTTTGCGTTTCCGCGTCCGCCGCCTCGCGCACCGCGCGGATGAAGTCGTCCACATTGGTATACTTGACCCCATACCCTAGGTTAAAGGCATAGTCGAAGCTCTGCGGGTTCGTTCCCTGTGCCTGTTGGAGCACGGTTTCCAGCTTATCCAGAGCCTTGATGAGGCGCGCTTCCGCCGTTCTGGCGTATTCGTAGTCCTCCCACAGCTCCAGCAGCCAGCGTTGGATTCCAGCATCCAGCGGGCGAATCAGCTCCTCAAAGTCCGCGCGCTCGCCATCGCTTTTGTCCCCGCACTGTTCCGGCGCGGGAATGTCGCCGTTGATCGCCTCGCCAAGGTCATGCACGATGCTCAGTTCCAACAAGCGCTTCGCATCCAATTCCGGGTATCTGCGGCTTACGAGCATGGCAAACAGGCTCAGCCGCCAGCTATGTTCCGCCGTACTCTCCTGCCTGCCCGTGCGCGTCCACGTTGTACGCATCGTGCTTTTCAGCGCTTCGGCGCGGCGCAGAAAGTCCAACAGGCCATAGAGTTCCTCATCACGCGGGGGCGTGTTTGTCTGCATTGGTCCAACTCCTTCAAATCACTCAGCGTGCTTGTCTTCACCCTGCATACGGTAATCCCCCTCAGCTATCAAACCCGGCGCCCGCCCATGCGCCCCCGCGCCGCACTCGGGCATTGACTCCCGCCGCGCGTCGGAGCACTATCGGCCACCACCGCCGGGGGTTGGCCTCGGCCTTCATGACATTCCAACACGAGCCTCAACATGAACCGTAGCGAACTCCCCATCGGCCTTTTCGACTCCGGCGTGGGCGGATTGACCGTTCTCAAGGCCATGCGCAACCGCATGCCCTGCGAAGACCTCATATATCTCGGCGATACCGCGCGCCTGCCCTATGGCACCAAAGGCCCGGACACCATCACCAAATACGCCCTGCAAGCCTCGGCGCGCCTTGTGGAACGCGGCATCAAAGCCCTCGTCATCGCCTGCAACACCGCAAGTTCCGTCGCCCTCGACGCCCTGCGGGCCGAATATCCGGACATCCCGGTCCTCGGCGTGGTCGAGCCCGGCGCGCGCGCCCGCGTCAACG
>NZ_JBUDSW010000052.1:0-16512 GCF_054921475.1 Desulfobaculum sp.
GTCCGTTCGGCCTGAAAGGACGAAGGGGCTTAGAGATCAAGATAGCAACGCTGCTTAAGGGGCGCGGCCCCTTAAGAATCCCGATATTTTCGAGCTGGAAGCCAGCCCGAAAAAGGGATGGATGGGCTTTACCTCATGTGTGGCCAGTTGCCCGCGTGGATGTGGCGCCGTTGCTAGGGCCGGAGAGAGGCCGCGTGTCTGGGACGCATTACTGGCGTATAAATGGGATCGTTAAGGGCCCTCGGCCCTTAACCCTGCGGAGCAAAAAAAGCGCCGCCCCAAAGGACGGCGCCCATAACGCAACTCGCATGACGCCAGCGCGCCACATGCCGCGCCGAAACCATGCCGAAATCCACCCGGAATTTCGGCGCAGGCGCGCCATTACGGCCATTTCGGCCACAGGGTCAGCTTTGCCCCTTGGCGCGCTCAAAGAGTTCCTTCTTGCGCTTTTCAAAGATAATGGCCGTGCGCAACGTGGCGAGAATAAGCGCCACCACGGACAGGATAATCACCAGCCCTTTCTGCAAGGCCCAGCGTTGCCCCTGAATAAGCTCGCGCAGCCAGTTCATATCGCGCACTTCCGCCACATACACCGCCGCAGGCACCAGAATAAGCGCCAGCCCAAGGCAGATGATTTCCAGCCACATAAAGCCCTTGCTCAAAATCAGGGCGAACAGTGTGGAGTCGCGCACAATTTTCAGGGTGACAAGGCGCATGCCCAGCCGGTTCAGCTTCTGCTCCACCTCGTCCAGATACTCATGGCTCTTGCGGAAGTTGCGCGCCACCTGAAAGTGCTGCTGGTGAATCCAGTTCAGCTTGGTCACGCAAAAGTTGAAGTCCTTGTTGAACTCACGCAGGGCGCGGGGGAACGGGAACCATGATATTTCGTCATTGATGGTCTTCAGCCGTTCACGAAATGTCTTCCCCTGCTTTTCAAGGAACTTAATCTCGGCGTTGATTTTGTTTTTCAGCTTGCGCGCCAACTGCATGCGGCCCTTGATGATGCGGGTGAACACGACAAAGTTGTTGGTGCCGTCAAGCTCCATAAGCACCGAGGTCTGGTGCTGCATTTCCTTGTTGAAGTCCTTGTCCTTGCCAAACCAGTCGTCCAACTCCTCAGAGAGCTGGCTGAGCTTTTCAAGGGCGTCCTTGGCGCCTTCCTCGGCCATGACCCAGCGGTCCCACAGGCTGGACATAATCTGCACGTGCCCGCGCTCCATCTCCGGGTCCACAAGGATGCGGTTAAAGATGTGCGGATTCTCGTCCACCATGTCGTCCAGCAGGCCCACAACGTGCTCCGAAAAGCCCATCTTCACCAAGCAGGCGCTCTGCCTGTAGCGCAGTTCCACCCACCTTGGGCACATGGCCCCGGCTTCCTTGTACAGGGCCATGGCCTTGTCAAAGTTGCCCAGCACCTCATAGCCGCGTCCCTGCAAATACTTGTGGTAGGCATACTGGAGGGAGGTCTCGCCCAGCAGTTCGGCATCCTTCCAAAAGCTGATGGCGCGCTCAATCTCGCCGCGCTCCAGCGCAAGAAAGCCTTGCAGAGTCCGATACTGATAATCGCGCGGATTGCGCAGCGCCCCTTCCTTGGCCATTCGCTCGGCCTGCGCCGCGTCCCCCTCCTGCAGCAGGGTCAGGGCGCGGATGGGCGTGGTGCTTTCGGGCGGGGCCAGCTTGTTGAGCCCGCTTGGCAGTTCCTTGCCGAGGCTACGCCATATCAGCGGCACCATGCGCAGTTGCGAGGGGGCGTGCATCTCGTAAATGACCTTGGTCACATGCGAGGCCGCATCCTTGCCATTGAGCAGCTGCGGCAGCATGGCCACCGCATCGTCCTTAATCTGCGACCCGGCCTGCGCAAGGGCTTCGTTCATTTCGTCAAGGTCCATGTGCGCGAGAACCTTCCACACCTCCGCGTCCATGCTCACCAGCGACTTGCTGGGGCACTCGGCCTCGGTGTGGTTGCGCATGCCGCAGTAGAAGCACGGGTGCTCCTCGCCCGCCAACATACCAACGGGCATGACCATGGGGAGGGAACCACTTGCGCCCTCCTCGCCGTCGGTAAGCATGTGCACATAGCACCAATCCGAAAACCGGCTGCGCTCAAAGCTGTAGCTGACGTCCTTAATCTTGAACGGCTCGCCCAACATAAAGGCGGTGGCGTAGCTCATGTGCGGAAAATCCGGGGCCATCTTGTCCCAGTCCACCGCCACCTTTTTGGGCAGTTCCTCATTGAACTGGTACCCGGCCTTATCCACTGCGGCCATAACCGTGGGCCAATAGGCAAGGTCGTCATTGCTTTTGACCTGCTGCACGAGATTGAGAATCTCCTTGCACCAGGTCTTGAGCGCGCCAAAATTCTCCAGCGAGAAGATGAGGAACTCGTCCTTGATGATATACTTGAGCTTCAGGCGCTTGAGGATGCCCTCCACCTCCGCGAAGTAGGCGCGCCAGCCCTCCATGAACTTTTTATCCTGTGGATTGCCAAGGGGCTTCAGGATAAAATACCACCCAAGGGACGACTTGAACCCAATGCGCGGGTCACCGTGCAAGAGCTTCCACGAGGCGGCGGCCATGCCGGTGATATTTCTGTCGTAATCCTCCAGCGTTATGCCGGGGATGCTCTCCACCACGGCGCGCAAGTCCGGATGCACCAGCACCTGAAAATCGTCCGGGGGCATCGTTTGTTGACCAAAAAGGTCCGAAGGAATTGACAGCGCCTGCTCAAGCTGGAATCCTACCTGCATCGAGGTGGGCATCACCTGAATGAACACAGGCAGAACGTTCAGCGTGGCCCAGACCTGAAGCCGCCCCATGGCAAGGAAAACGTCGGTGGTAAAGAAGAACCACAACGACTGGTTTTCCGCCGTGGAGACTTCCATTCCGCCAAAGTCGCGGAAGGTGGAAGGTATGGCGCTGGACAGCTCTCCAGACCACACCATCCACACCGCATAGCCCTTGGAGGACATGCGTGATTCATGAATGGACGGTTGGTCCTTGAGCAGTGTCGAAAACTTGTGCATTGCCACTTTTCAAATCCTCTAACGCAACAGGATAGTACAAATGGACCTTTCCAAGACTATAGCAGAACTGAAAAAGGACCCTGAATTCACCAAAAACGTCGGCATGGTGCTGTGCCACAACGGCATTGTGCGTGCCACCTCCCGTGTGTCGAACGGGGCTGTGGTGACGGGTGTGGAAATCACCACCGATCAGGACAAAGTTGACGCCCTGTGCGCCGAATACCAGCAAAAGCCCGGCATCTGGCGCTGCATCGCCAAGGGCAACTCCGGCATGATGAAGCCCGGCGACGACGCCCTGTTCATCATTGTGGCCGGCGACTTCCGCGAGAACGTCAAGGCCACTCTGTCTGAACTGCTCGACCGCATCAAGTCCGAAGCCGTAACAAAGAAGGAAACCTTGGCCTAACCGGCCAACGCCGCCATGCGTGGCGGCCCTCCTTCACAGCGTTCTTGGGCGCGCGGGCATTTTTCGCCTGTGCGCCCTTTTTTTCCGCACCCGGAACAGGCAAATCCTACCGCCTGTCCGGCCCTCCCCGGCCCTGCACAACGCACAGGCGCGGCCGGGGAGAATGCGGCAAACCGCCCCATGTAGGCCTTGCCGCCGCGTAACGCCCCTCTTACGCCCGCCGCCAAAAGGCCGACGCCGCAAAAGAGGCTACGCAGCATCTTGCAATTCCTGTGCAATATCCGTACTAGGCCACATGCGCATCATTCAAGTGGTCAACGTCCGGTGGTTCAACGCCACCTCATGGTATGCCCTGTTCCTCAGCCGCCTGCTGCAGGACGCCGGGCACGACGTGCTCGTCGTCGCCCTCGAAGGGACGGAAACGCACGACAAAGCCCTCGCCTGGGGCCTCAACGTGCAAACCATCCCCCTCAACAGCAAAAATCCCTACACCATCCTGCGCGTTATCGCTCGCCTTGGCCGCCTTGTCCGCTCCTTCAAGCCGGACGTGGTCAACTGCCACCGCGGGGAATCCTTTGTGCTGTGGGGCCTGTGGAAAATGCTGGGCGGCGGCTTCCGCCTTATCCGCACGCGCGGCGACCAGCGCCTGCCGAAGGACAACGCGCCAAACCGCTGGCTTCACGGCTCCTGCGCCGACGCGGTCATCGCCACAAACTCCGTCATGTACTCCCATTTCCGCGATGTTTTCGGCATCAACACCGCGCGATTGCATTGCATCCTTGGCGGTGTGGACCGCGAGAAGTTCGCCTTCACGCAGTCCGGGCGCGACGCCGTGCGCAAGCACTACGGCTTTGACGACAGCCACCACGTGGTGGGCCTGCTGGGCCGCTTTGACGAGGTTAAGGGCCAGCGAGAGCTGATTCAGGCCGTGGCCACCATGCGCGGCAACGGCGTCAGCGCCGTGCGCCTGATGCTTATCGGCTTCGAGACCGCCACCACAGAGGCCGAGGTCCGCCAGTGGATTGCCGACGCCGGAGTGGACGACATCACGGTCATCACCGGACACTGCACGGACGTGGCCGCCTGCATCAGCGCCTGCGATGTTGGCGTTATCGCCTCCAAATGGTCCGAAACCATCGCCCGCGCCGCGCTGGAGTTCATGTCCTGCGGTATCCCGCTGGTCAGTACGCCCGTTGGCGTCATGCCCGACCTGCTCACCCCGGAGGCTCTGTTCCCCTCTGCGGACGTGAAGGGGCTGGCCACCATCCTCACCCTGACGGCCACCACGCCGGAGTTTCTGCTGAAGCTACGCGCCGCGCAAAACGCGCGCATCGCCACGCTGTCCGGGAATGATTTTCTCCAGCAGACCCTTGCCGTGTACGGGGAGCAGTCATGAACGCGCGCATTGCCGTCATGCTGCCCAAGCTATCGTCCTACGGCGGTGCGGAGGGCTTTTCCCTGCGCCTTGCTACCACCCTTGCCCAGCGCGGCTACGCGGTGGACTTTATCTGCGCGCGGCAGGAAGTGCCCGCGCCCGAGGGCGTGACCCCCGTCATCGTCGGGCGTCCGCCGCTCACGCGCGCCTGCAAGATTGCATGGTACGCCTACGCGGCGGAGCGCGCCAGAACCCGGCGCGGCTATGACCTGTCCTTCTCCATGGGCAAAACCATCGCGCAGGATGTCCTGCGTATGAGCGGCGGGCCGCTGTCCGTGTTTTGGCGGCTGTCCCAGCGCGCATGGGAGGCCGGATTCCCCCGCACGTGGAAGATGGCGCGCCGCCGCCTTGCCCCGGCCAACGCCCTCATCCGCCAGCTGGAATCCACAGCCCTGCAGAACCAGCGCGTGTGCGTCACGGTGTCCCACCGCGTGCGCGACTGGCTTCTTGAGGCGCACCCCGGGCTCAGCCAGCGCGACCTGCGCATCATCTACAACAAGCCCGACCTCTCGCGCTTCAGCGCCCCCACGGAAGATGAACGCGCCACCCTGCGTGAGGAGTATGGCCTTGCCCCGCAGGATGTCGCCATCTCCTTTGCAGGAACAAATTTCGCCCTCAAGGGCCTTGGCACCCTGACGCGGGCGCTGTCCATGCTGCCGCCGCACTTTAAGCTGTTTGTGGCGGGCGGGCGCAATCCGGGGCGCTTTGGCGCGCTGGCCGAGTCCCTTGGCGTAGCGGAGCGCATCCATTTTTTGGGCCGCGTGGAGGACATGCCCGGCCTGTACCGCGCCAGCGACATCTTTTGCCTACCGTCCTTTTACGACACATGCTCCAACGCCGTGCTGGAGGCCCTTGCCAGCGGCGCGCGCGTTATCTCCACCCGCGACAACGGGTCCAGCTTCTTCCTCACCGAGGACCGCATTCTGGAGGACTCCGCCGACCATGAGGGCCTTGCCGCCATGCTGCAAACCGCCGCGGACAGCCCGCGCCCGGACGCCTTTGTCTGGCCGAAGGAGGTCAAGGCGGGCTTGCCGCCCTATCTGGACCTTGTGGACGAACTGCTCGCCTGATGCTTTCCGCCGCGCCCAGCACTTGGGCGCGGCGTTTTTCTTTAGCGCCGCCCATGCGCCGCCAGCCGTCAATTTTCCCGCGCAGGACGGGGTGCAGCGCCGCGCGCCGCATCGCGCGCAGTATGCGTTGCACCCTACGGGCCTGACGTGGCATACTTTCCTGCGATCAGGGACGGCTTTTGCATCATGCCCCGCAGGGCATCACCCCCGATGCCAACCACCAAGGACACCGGAGTCGCCACCCCATGTTCCGTCAGCGCATCACGCTTTTCTGCCTTGTTCTCGCCATGGTCTGCGCCCTTGCGGCGTGTGGCGGCCAGCGCCGCGCCCCGCAGGCATCCGGTCCTGTCTCCGAAGCGCCCTACACCGTGTTCAACGGCGAATACGAAAACACAGACGCGCTCCTGACCGCCCCGCCGCGCACCGTAGCCGTGCTGCCTTTCACGGGTGCGGACGACGCATGGCGGACCCTGCCCACGCAGGAGGACCCGCGCGCCATTGTGCGGCGCGGCATGTACCGCCACTTTGCGGCCCTGCCCTACAAGGATATGGAGCTCCTCGACACGGACGCCGCCCTCACCCGCGCGGGCCTGCATACGGCGGAGGCCGTGCACCGGGCCCTTGAGGACAATCCCGCCCGCCTCAAAAACGCCCTCGGCGTCGACGCCGTCATCCTCGGTACGGTCACGCATTTTGACCGCGCCTACGCGGGCCTTGTTTCGCAGGTGTCCGTCGGGTGCACGGCGCGTATGGTGCGCCTATCCGACGGCGCACTGCTGTGGCGGGCGGAGCACGTCAGCCGCGAATACGGGGGCGGGGTGTCCATCTCGCCCATTGGGCTTGCCATGGGGGCTTTTTCATCCCTGTGGAACCTGCGCGATGTGCAACTGCTGCGCGAAACCGACGAGCTGTTCCGCGAGATGGCCGCCACCATCGCCACGCCCACCCAGCGCCTTGCCGTAGACGCCGCGCCGCCGCGCATTGACCTCTTTGCCATTGCGGGAAACCGCCGCGCCTTTCGCGAGGGCGACATCGTGCCCCTGCGCATGGCGGGCGCGCCCGGATGCAGCGCCTACGCCCGCATGACGCCTGACGGCCCGGCCATTGCCATGGCGCCGGTGCCGCAAGCCGTGAAGGCCGACCTGCGCGGACAACTCCTCGCCACCGTGCGCGACCGCTACGCCGCGGCAGGGCTCACGCCCGCGCCGGAGGTGCTGGCGGACACCCTCGCCCGCATCGACCAGTTGGAAATCTACGAAGGCACATGGGTGCCCACCCCGCAGACGCAGACCACACGCCTGCGGCCACGCGGTTTTCTGCTGGCGGATACCGGAGCACGCGCCGAGGCCGTGGCTCCAGCGCCCATCACCATCGACACCATGCCCCCGCCCGCGCCCCAGCGCCTGACGGCCGCCTCCATGCCGCAGGGCGTGCGCCTTGCGTGGACCGCCCCGGACGCGCCGGATATAGCCGCCTATGAAATTTGGGTCAGCCATGCCGGACAGTCCGGCTTCACCAAACGCGCCACGGTGCAGGACACGGCGGCCACCTTGCGCGGGCTCACGGATTTTCTGCCCGTCTTCCTGCGCGTGCGAACCCGCGACCACGCGGGCAACACCAGCGGATTCAGCCCCGCGGAAAAGGCTGTTCCCGCCCCGCGTGAGGACATTGTGGACGCCGCCGCCTCATCCAGCACCCTTGGCGGCACGATTGACGGCATGCTGTTTCTGCCCGCAGAGCGCGGCCCCTACACCGTCAGTGCGCCGCTGGAGGTCATCCCCGGCGGTGAACTGCATATCGGTCCCGGCGCGGCCCTGCGCTTTGCCCCGGACTGCGGGCTGACCGTCCGCGGCGGCTCGCTGGTCTGCCACGGCGCGCCAGAATCCCCCGTGCGCCTCGGCCCAAATGCCGCCACAGCGCGCCCCGGCACATGGCCCGGTGTGGTCCTTGATGGCGCGCAGCGCTCCAGCCTGAGCCATGTCACCATCAGCGGCGCGGCCACAGGCCTGACGGTGCGCAACTGCGCGCCGGAGGTCACGGGACTGCGCATTGAGGATTCCTCACAGGCGGGCGTCCACCTTGGCGCAGGCGCGCGGCCCAGCATCACCTGCACCCTTATCCACGGCAACGGCGGCATGGGCGGGCTGGTCATGGAAGGCGCAGGCTGCGCCCCGCGCATTGTCCGCACCAGTTTTTCCGCCAACACCCCCTTTGACGTACAAAGCTTTACCCCCGTGGCCGTGGACCTGACAGGCAACCATTTTGCGGCGGGGCCGGATGGCGGTACCATCCTTGGCCGCGTCATCATCCACCCCGCGCTGGACGCCCGCCCATCGGACTGCCCCGCGCCATAACCGCCCCCACGCGACACGACGGGCAAAAGCGCACGGCGCCCCGCACGGGGCAAGACTCACGATCCGCTGGTGCCCCTCTTGGCGAACACAAGGATAACCTTTTGAACAAAAACACACCCCATTGCCACCAGCACCATAAGGACGCCGCCATGCGATACGCCCCCATCCCGCGCCCCTGCGCCATTGTGTTGGCCACGCTCCTGCTGGCCGCGCTGTCCGCCCCGGCCTTTGCGGACCCCACAACGCAGGAACTCATCGGCACCATGGGCTATATCGACTGGAACCGGCAACGCGTGGTGGCCACGGGAACGGGCATTCCGCCGCATACGGCAACGGACCCGTCCCACGCCCGGGCCGCAGCGCGCCGCGCCGCCGTGCTGGACGCGCGCCGCAACCTGCTGGAAGTCATCAAAAACGTGCGTATCGATTCCAGCACCGTGGTGGACAACCTCATCGTCTCCAGCGACACCGTCAAAAGCACCATCTCCGGCCTGCTGCGCGGCGCGGTGGTGGACCGGGAAAATGAGCGGCCAAACGGCAGTATGCGGGTCACCGTCAGCCTGCCCCTCACCGGCGCCCTCGCCCGTGACCTGCTCAGCGCCGCACCGGGCGCCCACGCCGCAGCGCCGGACAGCGCCCGCCCCAGCACCAACCTGCCGGACGAGGCCCGCCTTGAGCGCCGTTTCAGCTCGCTGGAAGATCAACTCCTCGCCATGCAAGATATTCTGTCCCAACTGCAACAGGTCCCCAAGAAGGCCGCCACAGCCCCGGCGAACGGCACCACAGGCAAGGACCGCGTCATGCACCGCCTTGAGGACATGGCCCAGCGCCTGCGCGCTCTTGAGCAACAAGCCACCGCTCCATCGCAAGCCTCCCCCCGCAGCGGTCCCAAGGCCCCACGCGCGCCCTCGCAGGCGGCAGGTCCGGCCACGCCAAACGCGCCGTCCACGCCGCCAGCGCCGCGCCTTGCGGCCAGCACCCCAGCGCCGAGCGCCGGAGCCATTCCCCTGCCCTCGCCCGAATCCATCGCCCGATCCGTACAGGCCACAGGCATCGTCATCGACGCGCGGGGAACGGACTTTTTGCCCTCCCTCAAGCCGCGCCTCACCTCCGGCGGCAACGTCGTCTACCCGGGACCGGGTACGGACTTCACCACAGCCGTCAATTCCGGCTACGTGCGCTATTACCGCGACATTGCCACGGCCCAGCACTCCGCCCGCGCCGGGGCCTCGCCCCTGACCCTGCGCGGCACCGGGCACGGCTCAGACATCGAACTTTCCACGCAGGATGCGGCCCTCTTGCGCTCCCTTGCCAGCGCCGAGGGCGGCAACGTTCTTGACCAGTGCCGCGTGGTCGTGGTCTTTTAGCGCCCCATGACCAGCCCGAGACATACCAGCACCCACCGCGCCTACCGCAGCGGCGTCCGCGCCCGCGACGGCGAAGCCGCGTTTCAGGTCGTTGTCGAAGAGACGGACCTGTTTCTCGTTGCGGGGCAGGACCTTGCTCCGCAGGCCCTCGACGCCGTGCACGACCTGCGCGGCCAGCTCAAGGCGTGGATGACCCTCCAGCCGGAATTTGCCGCCAGCCTCACGCCCGTCCCCGTGCCGGAGACCGCGCCGGACATCATCCAGCGCATGGCCCACGCGGCCAGCCTGTGCGGCGTAGGCCCCATGGCCGCCGTCGCCGGAACCGTTTCGCAAATGGTGGCCGAACGCCTTGCGCCGCTGAGTCGCGATATTCTTGTGGAGAACGGCGGCGACCTGTACATGCGCTCATCGCGCCCGCGCACCTGCGCCATTCTTTCCGACCCCAGCGGGGAAGCCAGCATTGGCCTCGCCCTTGGCGCGGACGACTTTCCGCTGTCCCTGTGCGCCTCCTCCGCCACCATCGGGCACTCCCTCAGCCTCGGCAGTGGCGACCTCGTCGTCGTACGCTCCGCAAACGCCAGCCTTGCCGACGCCGCCGCCACAGCCCTGTGCAACATCCTCCGGGACAAGCGCGACCTTAAACGCGTCACCGACATTGCCCAGTCCCTGCGCAAGCACGGCGTAGACGGCGTCTTCGCCCAGTGCGGCGGCTCCATCACCGTCTGGGGCGACATGGAACTTACCGCCCTCTAGCGCGCACGTCCCCGTTTTCCCCAACAAAAAAGCCCCGGCATAAACCGGGGCTTTCGTTTTTCTTTGCGTCGTCTGTTCGGACTATTTGCCCGCGCCGAAGGTGTCGGCAATGGCCGTCACCGCCTTGTAGGCGGAGGAGATGGCAAGGCCGCAGCCGCACTTCTCGCGCATCCAGTCCTGATGCGCAAGGATGGCGCCGCAGGCGTAGAGGTTAGCGTAGGCCGCCGCGCCGTCCTCGCCGAGGGGGCGGAAGCATTCGTCGGTTTCCACGCCGCAGCGGTTCACTGCGTGGCCGCCGGGGCGCAGGAAGTCCTTGTCATGCCATGCGTGGCGGTCTTCCGGCTGGGTGACGGGCAAGCCAAACACCGATTCCGTGATGTTGCGGCGCTCAGCAAACAGGCCGCCACCGAGGAAGCGACCGGTGCCAAGGACCACACAGCGCGCGTGCACCGTGTACTCCGGCTCATTGAAGCCCACTTCCATGACGAATTCGTCGGCGTCCGCGTCGTGGCGCACGGAGAGGACTTTCTTCTGGCGGAATAGGGACACGCCGTCGTCAACGATGCGGCTGTCAAAGGCTTCCTTCAGGCGCAGCCCCGGCACGCTGGGCGGCAGGGACGGAATCTCGAACACCGGCACGCCAAGACGCTCGGACAAATCGGCCATCACCTCATGGGGATGGTAGATGCCAAGGATGGCGGGCATGCCCACGGCCTGCGCGTCGCCAAGATGCGGGCGGATGGCCTCGGCCAGTTCCTCGCGGTTGCGGGAGAATTCCAACGCCTGCGCCATCTGCTGGGGGAAAATCTCGCCCTTTTCTGCGCTGCCGGGGAATTCCACCACCGCGCCGCGCAGGCCGGGCCAGTTTTCGCCCTGCACGGACGCGAGCAGGTCCGGGCTAAAGCCCTTGAGGCCACGGAAGCCGATGAACAGACAGGGCTTTTTGTCGCGGCGCACTTCGGCGCCGGCCCACATGGTCTCGGGGATGGCCCAGCTGCGCTTGAGGGTGCCCATGGCGGTGAGCACGTCGCTGTTGCCGGACTCCGCCATGCGGTAGGCAAAGCCCTGCTCGTCAAAGAAGCCGAGGAACTCGCCAAACGCGGCGCGGACCTCATCCTCGCTGAGGCGGGAATAGGGATGGCGCGGGTCGTCCTCGCTCACGGCGCGCATGGCCGCGAAAGGATCGTCCCACAGCTTGCCTTCGCTCACGGGGTGCACGGCCATAACGTCCATCACGCCGCTGGTGTAGACGCTTTCGCCGGTTACGCCAGCCTGCGCCACCCGAAGGCCGCGCTGTTTGGCAAAGACGGCGGCGGCCATACCGGCAATGCCGCGGCCGATGACCATCACGTCACAATGCAAAATATTTTCTTCAGGCATTACTCCTCCCCTGAGCCTTTCTCGGTGCGAAGTTCCAGATCGAACAGGCCGCAGTGGATAGCCTCCTGCAATTCGGCCTGAGCCAGCTGCGGGCCCCACAGGATGGAGCGCTTGCCGCGCCAGCGCTCGCCAATGAACTCGCGCAGTCCGTCAAGGTCGTCCGGTCCGGAGTAGATGCCGCGGTCGTACATGTGGCCGGTCAGGCGCAAGCCGCACATGGCGCCCTGACAGCTGCCCTTGCCCACACGGCTGCGGCGGCCAACGGCCTTCAGTCCCGGCGTCACACCGTTTTCGGTGTTCAGGGAGTCAATGATTTCATCAACGGCGGACTTCGGCACCATCTCGCATTCGCACAGCAGGTGGTCGTCGCGCTCGTGACCCTTGAGCCAAATCTTCGGCGCCACGCCCGGCTCGGTCCAGCGGGCGGCAGAGGCCTGCGGCAGCGGCTCCGTACGCGTCCGGCACGGCTCGTTCACGCCAAGGCGCTGGCACACGAGGTCGGCGGTGCGCTCGGCCATCAGGCGATAGGTAGTCAGCTTGCCGCTGGTGATGGTGATAAAGTTGTCCAGCCCTTCGTCCTCGTGCCCCAGCAGGGTGTAGCCACGGCTGACCGTACGGTCACTGCCGCTACCGCCGCTTTTGACGAGGGGGCGCACGCCGGCGTAGGCGCGCACGTAGCGGGTGGTCTCAAGGGAGGGAATAAGGGGAAGCATTTCATCGATGTTCCGGTCCACTTCGTCGATGGTGGGCCGGATGTCGTCCAGCTTCTCCACACGCACCGAGGTGGTGCCAAGAATGGACACCGTGCCGCCGGGAACGAGAATGTCGCCGTCGCCGGGCTTGCGCAGTCGGTTCAGCACGCGCTGCGACATGCGCGAGTGCGTGATGAGCAGTGTGCCCTGCGCGTACAGCATTTCGATGTGTCCGCCAGCCATGGCCGCCACTTCGCCGGACCACGCGCCGGCGGCGTTGACGATAACGTCGGCCTCCACGCGAAGTTCGCGTCCGGTGCGGGTTTCCACAAGGTTGGCGGCGGTGATGCGCCCGCCCTCGCGCTCAAAGCCCGTCACCTTGGTGCGGCGCAAAAAATGCGAACCAAGGCTGACAGCGTGGGCCATATTGTCCAGCGACAGGCGGAAGGGGTCGATGGTGGCGTCTTCCACCTGCCATGCGGCAATGACCTTTTCCGACAGGACGGGTTCCATTTCGCGGGCGTCCTTGGGGTCAAGGGCCGTGGCCGAAAGGCCGGCCTTCTGGCAGTAGGAGCCGAAATCCGCGGCGTAGGCTTCGTCGTCGCCTTCCACAGCAGCAAAGATGCCGCCCGTCTCTTCAATGCAATGGGGGGCCAGCCGTTTGAGGATGTTGCCTTCCTCGCGGCATTCCGCGGCGGCCTCGGGGTCGGTGAAGGCGTAGCGGCCGCCGGAGTGCAGCAGGCCGTGGTTGCCGCCGGAGGCCCCGGCGTTAATGTCCCGCGCCTCGGCCAGCACGCAGTGGACGCCGCGCAGGGCGAGGTCTCTCGCTATGCCGGTGCCTGTGGCGCCGCCGCCGATGATAAGAACCTGTGTGCGCACGATTATCTCCTTATGCACATCCATTCACGGCGTGCATCCGCAAAGGATAACGCCCCCGCCAAGGCGAGGGCGCATACTTCTATGGTATGATATAGATTCACGTTTTGGAAGGGATATTGCGCGTCATCGCGGGACTGTCAACCTCATTTTCTCCTCCTCCGGGCGCGGCAAACAGGCCCTGCATGCTCCTCTGGGGCGGCATTGCCAACCCGGAGCATTCGCCAGCCGTCCACGCCTTAGCCTCTGCGGGACGCTTTGGCCTGCGCTACGGTCACTGCAAGCTCTGCCGCCGCCCCGCGCGGTGAAGGCGCGGCGCATATGGCGGAGACCACGGCCACGCCATCCGCGCCGCTTGTCACCACATCCGCCGCGTTGGCGGCATCTATCCCCCCAATGCCAACGAGGGGCCGCTGCGTCTGCGCCTTCAGCCCGCGCAGCCCTTCAAGGCCCCACGGCGCGGCGGTGTCGGTTTTGGTGGGGGTGGCAAACACGGGGCTGACGCCGTAATAGTCCACGTCCAGCGCCTCGGCCGCGCGCACGTCGTCCAGGGTCTCCACGGACAGGCCGATGATGGCGCGCGGGCCCACAAGGCGGCGGACGTCCTCCACGCGCATATCGCTTTGCCCCACGTGCACGCCATGCGCGCCGCAGGCAAGGGCCACATCCACACGGTCGTTGATGAGCAAGCGCACATCCGTACCGTCAATGGCGGCCATCAGCGCGCGGGCGCGGTCCACAAAGTCGCGGGTGCCAAGGTGCTTCTCGCGCAGTTGAACAAGGGTCGCCCCGCCCGCCACGGCCTCGCGCACCGTGCGCTCCACGCCGCGCTCGCCGCACAGCACCGTATCCGTCACGAGGTATACACCAAGGTCAAAGCTATGCCGCGCGCTCATGCCCACTCCAGCCGCACATGGGCGCTGAGGTCCGCCTCGGTGAGGGTGTAGAGCGCGTCCAAAAAGTGCACCTGCATAGTGCCCGGGCCTTCGGCGCGCTGGGCGGCCATACTGCCTGCCGTGCTCATCACCGCCATGGCGTCCACCGCCGCCTCAAGGGGCGTTCCGCCAAGGGCCGCATACGCGCCCACAAGGCTGGTGGCCGTGCACCCAAGGCCCGTTACGCGCGGCATCAGTGCATGCCCGCCGTGGACAATGCACTGGGCCTCGCCATCGGTGATGACGTCCTTTTCCCCGCTCACGCAGACGACTGCGCCGGTTTGACGCGCCAGCGCCATGGCCACAGGGGCCGCCGCCAAGGTCTCCTGCGTGCTGTCCACGCCCTTGGTCGCGCCCTCTTCCGCTCCGGCAGGATGCACGCCAAGCGCGTCCGCCAGAACCAAAATCTCCGAAGCATTGCCCCGCAAAACCGCCGGGCGCACCTGTTCGGTCAACTCCCGCGCGGCCTGCGTTCGCAGGCGCGAGGCCCCAGCGCCCACAGGGTCCAGCACCACGGGAATCCCGCGCGAGAGCGCCTGCTCGCCGGCGCACTGCATGCTGTCCAGCCACGGACGCGACAGGGTGCCGATGTTCAGCACCAGCGCGTCCACAATGCCCACAAGGTCCGCCATCTCTTCCGGCGCATGGGCCATGATGGGGGACGCGCCAACCGCCAGCAGGGCGTTGGCCGTGGTATTCATCACCACAAAATTCGTAATATTATGCACCAGCGGCCCGCGCTCGCGCACGCGGCACACGCTGGACCAAACCTGTGAGAGTTCCGTCATTGGCGTCTCCTTCGCAAAGTGTTGGGGGGCATTTTACACAGCATCCCCAACGGTTGGAAGCGCCCAGCTCCCACAATTCCCACCCGCCCCCCCGTGAGACAGCTTGTCTTTCACGCCGAGATACTGCACAGTCAGCCCCCGCAAGGGGCAGCGCAAAACGCTTCGGCATCACTGCCAATTCTTCCGCAGCGCCCTTCGGACGGGGCTCTTCCCCGCCCGATTGCTTTTGAGCATGTCCCCCTGCGGCGCGCCCCGCGCCTTTCGCCATAACGCAACGACAGAGCCGGACCATCCGGCGCACAACCACCGAGACTATGCTCCACATTCACACGCACCTTCCCCACACCATCCGGCGCATTGCCCCTGCCCTGCTGCTGGTTTTGCTTCTCGCCTTTGGCGCGGGCGCTGCCCATGCGGCCGCCCTCACCGTTGCCTACAGCGACGACGCGCCATGGAGCATGAAACAAAACGGCGCGCCCACGGGCATCGCCGTGGACATCCTGCGCGAGGCCGCATCCCGCGCGGGCGTTGACCTCAGTTTTACCCACA
Organism: Desulfobaculum sp.; assembly: GCF_054921475.1. Lineage (NCBI taxonomy): Bacteria > Pseudomonadati > Thermodesulfobacteriota > Desulfovibrionia > Desulfovibrionales > Desulfovibrionaceae > Desulfobaculum > Desulfobaculum sp. The sequence continues at coordinate 15,629 of NZ_JBUDSW010000052.1, forward strand.
CCACCCGCAAAAAGTGCTACAGCCTGCTCGCCAAGGGCGCGGCGGACCTGATGTTGGAAATCCAGCAGGAAAGCGGCGTTGACCGCTTTGCCGACCTCATTACGCCGCCCTACCTCACCGGACGCAACCACGTGGTCTACGCCCTCAAAAAGACCGCCGACCAGTATCCGAGGTATGAAAAACTGCGCTGGCACTATGTGGCCGTACAGCGCGGCAAAAAAACCTTCGAGCCATTCGCCACGGACCGAAGCATTGCCAAAAAGCGCTACAACTCGCTGGACACCGCCTTCTCGCGCCTGCTGCACAGACAGGTCCACGCCGTAGCCACCACCGAGGCCGAAGGCGGTTACTGGCTGGCCACACATCAGGACGAAGCCCGGCGCGTCGCCCGCACAGGCATCCGCTACAAGGGCTATGACCCGGTCTACTTTGCCGTGTCCAAGAAATCCAAGCACCAAAAGGCCGCCCGCACCCTCGGCCCCGCCATCATTTCCATGATTCAGGACGGCAGTATCGAGGACATCCGCGCCCGCTACACCATGGGCTATTAGTCCGGCGTCCCCTTTTCGCACAGACAAACGCCCCGGCATCGGTTCGTCCGACGCCGGGGCGTTTCTTTTGGGGAATGCGTCCAGCCGCGCAGGCGATCTGCCCCGCCCCGCCAAACTCGCGCGGGGCGCCTCCTTCCCACCCGCACACACCGCGTGCGGGGACTTCCAACAGCTAGTCAAAGTCCGCGAGCAGTGCGCCGATATGCAGGCCATCGCCAAGGCTCACCGAGGCATACTGCCGCTTGATGCGCCACACGGCCTCCTGCAATTGGTCGGAGGTAATGCCGTTTCGCACGGCGGTGTAGGCTTCCACAAAGGCCGCAAGGTGGTCGC
>NZ_JBUDSW010000053.1:0-16503 GCF_054921475.1 Desulfobaculum sp.
TTGAGAATCCCCAGGATTTTCGGGGCGGAAGCCGCCCCGAAAATAGGGGTGGGTGGGCGGGGTCTTCTGCCTTATGCCTTTTTGTTCTTCCCCTTCCCAACAGGGATTCTCACCGGTATTCAAATGGCGCCAAAGCCCCCCAAAAAAATATCCACATCAACACGGACGGGAGCCGTCAGGGGTGACGACAGTTCCATACAAAGCCACCCGGTCTGTGCGCACGCAGGATCGTTAAGGACGGTAGTCCTTAACCCGCCGGAGGCTCTCTTCCTCTTTTCTTCCCGCGCCTTGTCCCCGGCTCACCTGCCCCCAACTTTTCGTAAAAAATCCGCCAATCGTTCAAAAAGCCTTGCATGCGAGGGGTGCGGGCGGGGTGTGAATGTTGTGCAGAGGCTAGGAGAAGGGAAGGGAGTGTGATAGATTGGAAAAACCTGTGGAGAAAACCGTTGTATCACGGCTGGATGCGTCACTTTGGAGGGCTTTGTGTCACAGGAAGTACGCGACCTTGTCAGGCGATTTATGCCGGACTTTCCACTTGCACGCTGCGGCAAGCTGTATACGGACACGACGGAGTTTATGGACATTTCGTATGGGGATGTCATGCTCCTTGGCGGTCTGCATTATATGGTGCTGAAGGAGGAAGTGGAGCGGCGCTATGGCCTTGAGGACCCGAAGTATTGGGTCAAGCGTTGCCGTGTGCTGGAGACGGGTGAGCGGCGCATTGCCAAGCTGGTGTTCCACGAGAATTTCCCCCTGCGCATCGGCGCTATGGAGGTGCGGTGCTTCCGCAGTCCGGAAAAGGAGGCGCGCATTTTGAACCTTGTCCGGGGTGACCGGCGGTTCATGCAGGGGCAGCCGCTGCACGACAGCAAGGGCAATATTGTGCGGCTGCTGGAGATTGTGCACGGGCGGCGGCTGGACAGCATTGTGGACGGGCTGGAGGTGGGCCACAGGGAATATTTCCTTCAGCATTTGCCGGGGCTTTTGGAAAAGTTCATCGAGGCGGCTGAAGCCATCGACTATTTGCATTCGCGATTTGAAAAGCACGGCGACATCCGCCGCGACCATTTGCTCATTCAGCACGGCTCCGGGCGGCCGTGCTGGATCGACTTCGACTATACCTTCGATTTTCAGGAGAACCCGTTTGGGTTGGACCTTTTTGGACTTGGGAACATCCTTGTCTACCTTGTTGGGCAGGGCGACCTGATCCGCGAGGTCTTTGCCTCGCGCGGGTTGGGCGCGCCGGAGGAGGCGGGCTTGGAGCGTGAGGATTTTTCCATTGTCTTTGCCAACCGCGTGGTGAACCTGCGCAAGCTGTATCCGTATATTCCAGAAGCACTCAATAACGTGCTGATGCATTTCAGCGCGGGGACGTATGTCTTTTATGAATCCGTGGAGGAGTTCCTTGCGGAGCTGCGCCCGTGCGTGCCGCTTGTGCGGCGCATGGCGCGGCAAGCAGGGTGACAACAGGGAGAGGCGTCATGATGGACTGCAGGCGAATTTTGTTGGCGGTGGATACATCGGAGAATTCATTGCGCGCCATTGAGTATGTGGCGCAGATGCTGGGCGGCGGCTGCGGCGGCGAGGTGGAGCTGCTGCACATTGTGCGGCTGCCGGAGCGGGATATGTATCCGGACGAGGAGGCTTTTGACGCCAAGCTGTGCGAGCAGGAGGAAGAATCGCACGCCTTTCTCGACACGGCGCGGGGCATCCTGCTGGACGGCGGCTTTACTGACGAGGCGGTGACGGAGCGGCAACTGTGCATTACGGCGCCATCCATTGCCCAGCACATCCTGCGCATCCAGAAGGAGGGCGGCTTTGGGACGGTTGTTGTTGGCCGCCGGGGCGTGAGCAAAGCTGAGGAATTTCTGTTTGGCAGTGTGTCGAGCAAGGTTGTGCACTACGCCAAGAATTGCAGTGTGTGGGTGGTGGGGTAGACGCGTGGGGCTCAGGCCCGGAGGATGAAGAGCATGGGAGTTGGAATGGAAAAACATTTGCTTGTGACGGTGAGCGGCGAAGAGAGCGCCATGCATGGCATCCGCTTTATCCTCAATTTTTTCAAGAACAGACAAAATCTGCGCCTGACGCTGTTCTACGCGGCCACCCGCCCGCCGGAGGTCTGGGAGCACGAGAAAAACTTTGAAACGCTGAATGAGCAGCGACGCATGGCGGACAAGGCCGAGGCCAAGGGCCGCAAGGCTCTGGAGGAGGCGCGCACACACCTGTGCAGTCTGGAACTGTGCGAGGAGCAGGTGGACGCCAAGCTCATGTTCCGCAAGGACACCAAGGCCATGGACATCCTACGCGAGGGCGAGGAGGGGCTGTACGACGCCATTGTGCTGGGCCGCCGGGGACTGACGCGCATAGAACAGCTGGTGGAGGACAGCGTGAGCATGGAAATCATCGGCAAGCAGTCCATTGCGCCGATGTGGATATGCCGCTGGCCGGAGAAGCACCGCCAGCATGTGCTCCTGTGCCTTGACGGTTCCGATGCCAGCTACCGCATGGCGGACCATGTGGGATTTATGGTGGCGGAGGAGAAGCACCACCATGTGCGGCTGCTGCGCGTTATCAAGCCGGGAACGCGAAGCCACCGCGAAACCGAAGAAATTTTTTCCCGCGCGGCGGAGTCCCTCTTGGAGAACGGTGTGGACGAATCGCGCATCCGCATGACGGTGCGCGAGCGCAATACGCCGTGGCGGGCCATTATGGAGGAGGCCGAGGACGGCATGTACGCCGCAGTGGCCCTTGGGCGCACGGGCGCGGGGGGCGGCATGTTTAAGCGGCTGTTTATGGGCTCCACGACGATAAATCTGATGCGTGAGCTTGCTGGCGCGGTGCTGTGGGTGCGCCCGTAGACGGCGCAGCACCCAGCCCGAAGGCGCGGCGGGCGAGTGAAGAAAATTTCGGCCCCTTGCGGGGCAATCTGCGACTGAGGAGGCAATGACCGTGGTGGAAACCAAAGCGGAAAAAGCCGCCAGCTATGACGGTGTGGTGGATGCGGTTCGCGGCGGCGTGGTGGACGTCTCTTTTCCGGATGGCCTGCCCCCCTTGCGGACGCTGGTACGCACCGATGGTGACGACGGCATCGTGATGGAGGTGGCTTCGCATATTGATGCCGAGCGTGCGCGGTGCCTTGCGCTGATGGCGGTGCAGGGCGTGGCGCGCGGGGACACGGTGCGCGGCGAGGGCCGCCCGCTGGAGGCTCCGGTGGGCGAGGGACTGCTTGGGCGCGTATTTAATGTGTTTGGCGACCCCATCGACGATAAGCCCGCGCCGAACCTTGAGCGGCGCGGCGTGCACCGCGCCCCGGCCCCGCTGTCCGAGCGTGTGGCCGGGGAGGAAGTTTTCCCCACAGGCATTAAGGTTATTGACCTGCTGGCTCCGCTGGAGCGCGGCGGCAAGGCCGGAATGTTCGGCGGCGCGGGCGTGGGCAAAACCGTGGTCATTACAGAGCTTATCAACAACATGGCCGGGCGCCATAAGGGCGTGAGCATCTTTTGCGGCATTGGCGAGCGCTGCCGCGAGGGCGAGGAACTCTACCGCGACATGCGCGAGTCCGGCGTGATGGACTCCACGGTGATGGTGTTCGGGCAGATGAACGAGCCGCCGGGGGCGCGCTTTCGCGTGGGGCTGTCGGCCATGACTATGGCGGAACATTTCCGCGACGACAGGGGGCAGGATGTGCTGCTCCTTGTGGACAATATTTTCCGGTTCATTCAGGCGGGCATGGAGCTTTCCGGCCTGATGGGGCGCTTGCCGTCGCGCCTTGGCTACCAGCCCACCATGGCGACGGAACTGGCGGAACTGGAGGAACGGATTTCCAGCTCGCGCCGCGCGGCCATTACGTCCATTCAGGCGGTGTATGTGCCTGCGGATGACCTGACGGACCCCTCGGCGGTGCATACCTTTGCGCACTTGTCGGCAAGTATTGTGCTCTCGCGCAAGCGCGCGGGCGAGGGACTGTACCCGGCGGTGGACCCGCTCCAGTCGTCCTCGCGCATGCTGTCGCCCGCGGTGGTGGGCCAGCGGCACTACGACGTGGCGCGCGAGGTGCGCCGCACGCTGGCCTCGTATGAGGAACTCAAGGACATCATCGCCATGCTGGGGCTGGAGGAACTCTCCAGCGAGGACCGCAAAACCGTATACCGCGCGCGGCGGCTGGAGCGCTTCTTGACCCAGCCGTTTTTCACCACGGAGCACTTTACGGGCAAGAAGGGCCGCATGGTGGACCCGGAGAAGACCGTGGAGGGCTGCGAACGCATTCTTGCTGACGAGTTCGCGGAGATGCCGGAGTCTGCGCTGTATATGATTGGCGACATCGACGAGGCCGGGGGCGCGTGATGCAGCTGAGTGTTGTTCTGCCGCTGAAGGTTTTCCTTGAGGAGGAGACGGACAAGGTGGTGGGCATGGGCCTGCGCGGGGGCTTTTGTCTGCGGCCGCGCCATGTGGATATGGCGACGGCGCTCATTCCGGGCATTCTGTCATGGTGGGCGGATGGCGAGGAGCGCTTTGTGGCCGTGAACGGCGGCATATTGGTGAAAAGCGGCGATGAGGTCCGCATCGCCACGCGCCACGCCGTCAGCGGCGAACTGGGGCATCTGCGCGAGGCTGTGGACGCCATGACCGAGGAGCTGGACGAGGGCGAACGAGCGGCGCGGACGGCTTTGGCGCGCCTTGAGGCGCGCTTTGTGCGCGGCGTTTTGGACTTTGGGAGCCGATAGACCATGCCGGAGAAATTTTCACGCGGGGTGGACAGACAGGAGCGGCGGCGCATTGGCGGGCGGCGGGACAACCGCCCGGAACTGCTGCGCGGGCTGGGGATGTTTGGCCTTGTGGGCTGGGCTGTGGCCGTGCCGCTGTTGGTGGGCACCTTTGTCGGGGTGTGGATTGACCTGTCGCATCCGGGCACGTCGTCCTGGACGCTGATGCTTATGGTGCTTGGCCTTGGTATTGGCTGCGCCCACGCGGCGTACTGGGTCAGCCGCGAGCGGCGGTCCATTCTGCGGGACAAGGAGGAACAGGGGCATGACCGTGATGGGAAATGAGCCGATGGTGCTGGCTGTGGCGGCCGTGTGGGGCATGGTCCTTGGCGCGCTGTACTTTGGCGGGCTGTGGCTGAGCCTGCGGCTGGTGCCCGGGCGGCGTCGCCCGCGGGCGACGTTTGGGGCGCTGTATGTGGCGCGCCTTGCCGTGGCCCTTGCCGGATTCTGGGCCGCGCTTACTGCCGGGCCTCTGGCCCTTGGCGCGGCCATGGTGGGATTCATTGCTATGCGCGCGCTCATGGTGCGCCGCCTTGGCGGCGTGAGCGGAGGACGGCATGGATATAAGTCCTGACTGGATTGTGTACTGGCGCTACGGCCCTTTCACGCTGAGCGCAACCCTTGTCTATACGTGGGTGGTCATGGCGCTGCTTGTTGGCGGGTCGTGGCTGGTGACGCGGCGGCTGGTGCGGCACGAGGACGTGCTGGCGGGCCAGAGTGTGCCGCGCTGGCAGACCGTGCTGGAGACCGTGGTGGTCTACGCGCGCGGCGAGGTGACGGAGGTGCTGGGCAAGGGCGCGGCGAGTCTGTTGCCGTTTTTGGCGACGCTGTTTTTGTTCATTGCCGTCAGCAACACCTTGGCGGCAGTGCCGGGCTTTATAGCGCCCACGGGGTCGCTGTCCACCACGTCGGCGCTGGCGCTGTGCGTGTTTGTGACGGTGCCGGGCTATTCGCTGCTGCGTGTGGGGCTGCGGAAGTATCTGGTGACCTATGTGCGCCCAACGCCGCTGATGCTGCCGCTCAATATTTTTGCGGAATTGTCGCGGACCATGGCGCTGGCCGTGCGTCTGTTTGGCAATATTATGAGCGGGCGGATGATGGGGGCGATTTTGCTCATCATTGCGCCGCTGTTTGTGCCCGTGGTGATGCAGGTGCTTGGCCTGCTTATTGGGCTGGTACAGGCCTATATTTTCGCGGTGCTTGCCGCCGTGTATATCGCCGCCGGAATTGAGGCGGAAGAGGAATCCCCGTGAAACTGACAAGGAGTCGAACATGGACAGTCTGACCATCGTTGCCGCCGCGTCCATCATCGGCGCGGGATTGTGCATTGGCCTTGGCGCTATTGGCCCGGGCATTGGTGAGGGCCACGCCCTTGGGCGGGCGCTGAACTCGTTGGCCCAGCAGCCGGACGAGGCCAGCACCATTACCCGCACGCTGTTTGTGGGCCTTGCCATGGTGGAATCCACGGCTATCTACGCCTTTGTGGTCACCATGATTTTGCTGTTTGCCAATCCGTACTGGAACTATTTCCTCGGGCAGGCCGGAGGCTGAACCCGGGCAGGCAAGGAGTTCCACCGTGCTGTTTGACTGGTTCACCATTGGCGCGCAGATCGTCAATTTTCTGATCCTGCTGTGGCTGCTGAAGCGGTTCCTCTACGGTCCCATACTGCGGGCCGTGGACAGCCGCGAGGCGGCCATTGCCCAGCGCCTGCGCGATGCCGACGCCGCGCGTGACGCCGCCGAGGAGGAGCGCCGCGCCCTAGCCAGGGACCGCGAGGGCTTCGCCGAGGAGAAGCGTCAGCTTATGGAAAAGGCCCGCGAGGACGTGCAAACATGGCGCGAAAGCGCCGAAGAGCGCGTGCGCGGCGAGGTGGAGGCCCGCCGTGAGCGCTGGCTGGAGAGCCTGAGCGCGGAGCAGGCCGAGTTCGAACGCGCCCTTGCCGAGCGCGTGGCGCGCGAGGTTGTTTCGGTATCGCGCCGGGTGCTCACTGACCTTGGCGACGCGGACCTTGAGGAGCGCCTTGCCGAGGCCTTCCTGCGCGAGGTGCGCGAGCGGCGTGGCGCGGCGGTGTCCGGCCGCGTGACCGTGGGCACAGGCGCGGATATGGGGCCGGAGGCCCAGCGCCGCGTGGCCGAGGGGCTGCGCAATGTGTTTTCGGAGGTGACGGAGGTGGACTTTACGCAGGCCTCGGAGCTTGGATTCGGCATGCGGATGGAAACGGGAGACACGCGCATCGGCTGGACGCTTTCCGGTTATCTGGAAGGTCTTGAACAGCGGGTGCTGGACGAACTGGCGGCAACGCCGCAGGGAGGCATGGCGTGAGTGACACGGGCAGAAGCATGCAGAATGCGCTGGAGACCGGAACGCAGGCCGTGGACCGCGCCCTTGGGGACTACGACTACGCGCCCACCACGGAGGAGGTGGGGCGCGTCATCGCCGTTGGCGAAGGCATAGCGTGGGCCGAGGGGCTCGGCGCGGTAGGCTCTGGCGAATTGGTGAAGCTGGCCGGACGTGTTTCGGCCTTGGTGATGGATATTTTGCCGGATAAGGTGGGCCTTGCCCTGCTCGACGACGCCTCAGGCCTGTCCGCAGGTGACGAGGCCGTGCGCACCGAGCGCGTGCTGGATGTCCCTGTAGGCGAGGGACTGATGGGGCGCGTGGTGGATCCGCTCGGGCGGCCGCTGGATGGCGGCGGGCCTGTGGACGCCCCGGCGCGTTGGCCCGTCGAGCGCGACGCGCCGCCCATCATGCACCGCGCGCCTGTGGAGCGGCCCGTGGAGACGGGCATTACGGTCATTGACGCCCTTATCCCCGTTGGGCGCGGGCAGCGCGAGCTCATCCTTGGCGACAGGCAAACGGGCAAGACCGATGTGGCCCTGACCGCCATCCTGAACCAGCAGGGCAAGGACTGCCTGTGCGTCTACTGCGCCGTGGGACAGCGCAGTTCCAGCGTGGCTAGCGCCGTGGAAACCCTGCGCCAGAATGGCGCGCTGGAGTACACCATGGTGGTGGTTGCCGAGGGCGGCGACCAGCCCGGCATGATTTACGCCGCGCCCTTTGCGGCCACGACCATGGCCGAATACCTCATGCACGAGGGACGCGACGTGCTGGTGGTGTACGACGACCTGACGCGCCACGCCGTGGCGTACCGCCAGCTTTCGCTTCTGCTCCGGCGTCCGCCGGGGCGCGAGGCCTTTCCCGGCGATATTTTCTACCTGCATTCGCGCCTTTTGGAGCGCGCCACCCACCTGCGTGACGAGCACGGCGGCGGCTCCCTTACCGCGCTCCCCGTCATTGAGACGGAAGCGCAGAACCTGTCGGCCTACATCCCCACCAACCTCATCTCCATCACCGACGGGCAGATTTATGTGAATCCGGACCTGTTCCGCAAAGGGCAACTCCCCGCTGTGGACGTGGGCAAGAGCGTGTCGCGCGTGGGCGGGCGCGCCCAGCATCCGGGCTACCGCAAGGTCGCCGGGGACCTGCGCCTGTCGTATTCGCAGTTTCAGGAGCTGGAAGCCTTTGCCCGTTTTGGCACCCGGCTCGACGAGAGCACGCGAAAGACCCTTGAACACGGCCGCCGCGTGCGCGAGGCCTTTAAGCAGCGGCGGTACGAGCGGCTGTCCGCGCCGGAGCAGGTGAGTCTGCTCTTTGCCGTGACCAGCGGCTTTTTGGATACCATTCCCGTGGAGAACCTGCCTGATGTGCGCGAGCGGCTGACGCAAACGCTGGAGCCGCGCGAGGACCTGATGGAGCGTTTGACGCAGGCCGGTCCCGACGATGGCGTGTGGGAGGAGTTGCAGGGCGAGATGGAGCGGTTCTTTGCGGCGGAGGGGGGCGATGATAACCCTTGAGGCGCTGGAAAAGCGCATTGCCACCGCCGGAAATCTGCTGTCCGTGGTGACGTCCATGAAGAACCTCGCGGCGGTGAACATGCGCCAGTATGAGCGCGCCGTGGAGGCTCTGGAACGCTACTCCGTCATCAACGACATGGGGTGGCAGGTGCTGCTGCGCAATGGCGCGCTGCGGCCCGTTGCGCCGCGCGGCGAGGCCGTGTGCCTTGTCATAGGCTCGGATCAAGGCCTGTGCGGCACGTTTAATGAGGCCGTGGGCACAAAGGCGGCAGAGGCGCTGGCGGAGCGTGACGGGGCGCGTGTGTGGTGCTCCGGAGCGCGCGCCGAAAGCGCCCTTGCTGAGGCCGGGCACACCCCGGATGGGCACAGTCCCCAGCCCGCAGGGCTGACGGGCATCAGCACGGCGGCCATGCGCGCCGTACGGGACCTGCCGGAGCCGCCCGGAGCCTTGACGCTCATTTCCAACGAGCCGGAAAGCGGCGGGGGCTTTCGCACGCGGGTGCGGCAGGTGTTGCCGCTGGACGCCGCATGGCTGGAGGAACACCGCGCCGCGCCGTGGCCGCGCCGGAACCTGCCCATGCCCGGTGTGCCGCGCCGTGAACTGTTTGCCCAGCTGTTTGCCCAGTATCTGTTTATTTCGCTGTACCGGGCCTTTGGCCTGTCCATGGCGGCGGAGAATGCCGCGCGCCTGACGGCCATGCAGCGCGCGGAAAAGAACGTGGAGGAAATGCGCGACGACCTTGCGGCCCAGCACCGCGATTTGCGCCAGAGCCTTATCACGGCGGAACTTTTGGAAGTGGCCGCCGGGTTCGAGGCCCTCGAAGGCGGCTGAACCTCCCCCCGCGCCGCAACCAGATGAAAAACGCGCCCCGCAGACGGAAGCCTGCGGGGCGCGTTGGTATGCTGTATAGGCCGGGACGCCGCCCTTCAGGGCAGGGCTACTGCACGGCTTCGCCGGTTTCGGCGCTGACGTCGGTGAGGCGGGAGAGGTAGTCCTGCACTTCCTGCGTGCCTTTCCACTCCTCGTAGCCGGTCATCCACTCGCCAAAGGACATATATTCCTTGTCCAGTTCATCCTCATGGCCCTGCATCCACAGGCCAAAGAGGTACATTTCAATTTTCAGTTCCTTGGAGTCGAAGCTCTTTTCCACGAGTCCGGGGGGGTACTTTTCCCCGTCGTAGACGCTGGCAACATGCGAGCACACTTCGGTACAGGAGCGTTCGTAGTCGATGAGGCTTTTGTCGTAGCGGTTCGCAAGCTCATACAGGTGGGGGTATCGTCCTTCAATATCCTTGAGGATTTCTTCCGGGATGCCGATGAGCAGGGCCTCGCCCTGTTCTTCTTCCACGAAGTAGAACCGCAGCCAGTTTTCAAACTTCATGACTTCCGCCACGTCGGCGACGGCGTAATCGAGTTTGCGCGCCATTGTGTATGCCTCCATTCCGGTCATTAATTACGTTGTGCAGAAGTTCACAAGTAGGCATCAAGTCCGGCGGAGTCAAGGGGCTTGTCTGGGGCACCCGCTGGCGGGCCGTTTTTTCGGCGCTGGCGGCGTGGGTTAGGACTGGTGCAGGTGGCAGGCCACAAAGTGCTCCGGCGCGGCCTCGTGCCATGCTGGCGCGGCGGCGGAGCACACGGGCATGGCCTCGGGGCAGCGGGGGTGAAAGGGGCATCCGGCGGGGGGATTGATGGGGCTTGGGATGTCCCCGGCTACGCGCAGATTCAGGCCCCCGGATTCCGGGTCCGGGCGCGGCACGGCGTCCAGCAGGGCGCGGGTGTAGGGGTGCAGGGGCGCGGCGTAGATGTCCCGGCTGGGGGCCAGCTCCATCAGGCGGCCAAGGTACATCACGGCGACGCGGTCGCTCATGTAGCCCACCACCGCAAGGTCGTGCGAGATGAAAATATACGTCAGTCCCAGCTTGTCCTGCAGGTTTTGCAACAGGCCGATGACCTGCGCCTGAATGGACACGTCCAGCGCGGAGACGGCTTCGTCGCAGACCACGCAGGCGGGATTGAGGGCAAGGGCGCGGGCAATGGCCACGCGCTGGCGCTGGCCGCCGGAAAATTCATGGGGATAGCGCGAGATGAGCTCCGGGCGCAGGCCCACCCAGTCCATAAGTTCGCGCACGCGCTGACGGCGCTCCCTGCGCGGCACGCCGTGGATGGCAAGGCCCTCGGCAATGGTGCTGCCGATGCGCTTTCGCGGATTCAGGGAGGAGAACGGGTCCTGAAAAATCATCTGCACCTTGCGGGGATAGGCCTTCTTAAAGGCGTGGTCCGCGGACCAGATGTCTGTCCCTTCCAGTTCAATGCCGCCGGACGTGGGGCGCTCCAGCCGCAGCAGTTGGCGCGCCAGCGTGGATTTGCCGCACCCGGATTCCCCCACCAGCCCAAGGGTCTCCCCGGCGCGTACCGATAGCGACACGCCATCCAGCGCGTGGACAAAGCTTGTCTCCGCACCAAAAAGTCCGCTGTCGACGGGGTAGTGCTTCGTGAGGTCGGTAATGCGCAAAAAGGTGGAAATGGCTGGTTCTCCTTGCTCCTGAGGTATCGTCATGGGGACGCTGGCGCGCCCCTGCGGCGCAAGACGGCCGCCCCCGCAGTGTGCCGGGGGCGGCCGGAAATGGCAAGCATGCGCGGATGGTTGGCTTTACCGCAGGGCCGCGTGGAAGGCGTCGGCCACGGAGCGCATATTGGCAAGCCAGTCGTAGGCCAGCGGGTCTGCGGGGATGACTGTGCCGTCCACGCCGCGGGCGATGGCTTCGGCGCTGCGGCGCGCGAATTGGGGCTGGACGAAGATAACGCGCACGCCCTTGGCCTTGGCCGTGGCGATGAGGTGTGCGAGGTCGCGCGGGGAGGGTTCCTTGCCGTCCTGTTCAATGGGCAGCTGGCGCAGGTTGTAGTCCCGGGCGAAGTAGCCCCACGACGGATGGAAGACCATAAACGTGCGCGCACCATCGGACAGGACCGGGGCGGGGGCGTCGTCCTCCTCGTCCGGGGCGTGGTCAAAGGTGGCGGTGAGTTCCATGTGCAGGGCGGTGACGTCGCTGATGAAGGCGGCGTGCCCGGCCTTGTAGGCCTTGGCATTGACGGGGTCGGCAAGGATGAGCGCGTCGCGGATGGTATCCGCCATGCGTACCACATAGCGCGGGGACAGCCAGACGTGCGGGTCCATGGTTTCGGTGTCCGCGCTGTGGTCGTGGTGTCCCGCGTGGTCGTTGTGGGCCGCATGGTCATGATGCTCTTCGCCCTCGTGAGACTCGGCGCCGTCATGGTGGGCGTCGGTGTTGAGTCCCATATTCTCCGCCGCTTCCGCCGCATGGTGGGCGCTGTGGTCGTGGTCGCCATCCTCGCCACCGGCGTGATGGTGCGCATGGGGCGCAATGGGAATGCGGGGCAGGCCGTCGGCAATGTTGACGATGCGCATGTCCGCATTGGCGGATGCAAAGCGCGGCAGCCACGCTTTTTCAAAGGGGACGCCAATGGCGAAGTACACCGCCGCATCATTCAGGCGCACCATTTGGCTGGGCTTGGGGTCGTAGAAATGTGGCTGTGAACCGGGCGGCACCATGACCTGCACGTCCACAAGGTCGCCGCCGATGCGTTCGACAAAGTATTTTTCCGGCAGGATGCTCACCGCAACGGACAGGGGCTGGGCCATGGCCGCCCCGGCCAGAAAGACAAGGCCGGCAAAGGCGGCCACAGTATATGCAAAGCAGCGTGATAAAACATGCATAGGCAGACTCCTTTCGCGTACTGTATCGCCCCTTTGCATGCATGTGTCAATGATTGCGGCAGCCCTGCGCGGGCGGGGCACAGCCAAGATGCCGTGCACCTGCGTGCATGTTGGGGCAGAAAAAAGGCCAGCGCGCGTGGTGCGTCGCTGGCCGGAAAGGCGGATGGTGAAACGGGCAAAGTGGGCAGGCAAGCAAACAGCCCGCAGGGCGGTGCGCGCCCTATTTCTTGGCCTTTACGCGCTCCCACAGGGCGTTCATTTCATCAAGGCTCAGGTCCGCGATGTCGCGGCCGCCGTCTCGGGCGGCGTCCTCAATGGCGCAGAAGCGGTTCAGGAACTTCACGTTGGCGTCCTCAAGGGCCATGTTGGCCTTGAGGCCGTGGCGGCGTCCGTATTCGATGAGGGAGAACAGGTAGTCGCCAAACTCTTCCTGCATGCGCTCCTTGTCGCCGGAGGCTTCGGCCTCCAGCCATTCCTGCCATTCGCTGTCCAGATGGGCCTTTTGGTCCTCGTCGGACTCCCACGTAAAGCCGGTGCGCGCGGCCTTGGAATTCACGCGGTAGGCCTTGAGCATGGGCGGCAGGCCTTTGGGCAGGGAATCGAACACACGCTTTGGGGCTTCGCCCTCGCCGTTCTTTTCGTTTCGCTTGATGCGGTCCCAGTTGGAGAGCAGTTCGTCCTTGCTGCCGAGGTGCAGGTCTTCAAAGACGTGCGGATGGCGGCGGATCATCTTGGTGGCGCTGTAATCAAAGGAGTCCGCCAGCGAAAAATGTCCGGCGCGGCGGTACAGCTCGGCCACGAAGACCAGCAGGAAGGCCACGTCGCCCAGTTCCTCCATGACTTCGTTGGTGGTCTCGGCGGTGGAATGCGCGGGGGCGTCGTTGCGGATGGCTTCCACGAGTTCAAAGGACTCCTCAAGGATGTAGTCGGTGAGGGTCCAGGGGGTCTGCTCCTTGTCCCAGGGGCAGCCGTTGTCGCCAAGCAGGCTGTCGATAACGCCGGAGAGTTTGTCCAGCGCTTCGGCGGTGGTCAGAGGCGTGGTGGAGGTTGGTGCGTCGGCATTGGTGGGCATGGTACTACTCTGTGGCCTCCTTGAGGGAACTTTTCACGGTGTCGAGCATTTCGAGGGAGCTTTCGCCCAGCTTTTTGCCGGAGGAGCGTGCCCCTTCCAGAAAATCATCCAGAGCCTTTTCGCGCTCGCGCTGCATGCGTTCGCGCAGGTCCGAGGGATCGAAGTTGCGCATTTTGTCCGGGGTGAACTGCGACAGGGTGTCCACGCCGCGCTGCAGGTAGGGCGCAATGGCGGACTCGCGCGTGACGTCGGAGCTGGGCATAAAGGATGCCAGCGCCACCAGCAGAATGCAGCACAGCCCGCCAGCCTTGATAAAGCCGACCGCCGCGCCGCCGGGAATGTCCAGCCACGGCACGGGCATGATGCGGAAAATGCGCACCAGCATCCACGCCACGATGGACACGCCAATCATCACCCCGGCAAACAGCGTGATGTAGGACAGAAAATGTAGCAGGCCCGGGCTTTTGAACCATGTGGAATAAAAGCCCACCAGCATGTCGTTGTGGGCGTTGGCCAGCCAATACGCGAGTATAAGGCCAAGGGTGGACGCCACTTCCTTGATAAGGCCGCGAAACGCGCCCCGGACAAAGAAATAGGCCGCAATGGCAATGAATATGATGTCCAGAAAGTTGAACATGAAGTGGATTTCCTTTTTTGGAGCGGACCGGACGGTCCGGTGTGGCACTGGGGCGGCGCGGGCGGCGGTGCATCCGCGACGCCGGAAAAATCTTTCCGTTACCTACCAGAACAGCGTCCAAAGGTGAATAGGGGTGTTGCACGTCCCGGACGCTGATATGCGTCATTTGGGGGGCGGGCGGCGCAAGATGCGGGGCAGGCGGCGTGTCTGGCGCGCGGCCCGTCCTCTATGCCGCAGGGTGCGCCGTTCACCGATTTGCACGTGCCGCAGGGGCCGGGCGGGTGTATAACGAAAAAGTATCCATACCCCGCACGCGGTGGACGCCCCCCGGCATCCGCCGGCGGGATACAGGAGGTCGTTATGGACAAACGGCAGGAGTATTGGCGGCGCAACCTCAGATACATGGTTATTTTGCTCAGCATCTGGGCGGTTGTGTCCTATGGGTGCGGCATTCTCTTTGTGCAGCCCCTCAACGCCATCCACATTGGCGGGTTCCCCTTGGGGTTCTGGTTTGCCCAGCAGGGAGCCATCTATGTCTTCGTGATTCTCATCTTCGTCTATTTCTTTCTCATGCGGCGTTTGGACAAGATCTTTGACGTTCATGAATAGCCCGCCCCTGCTGTGGCGTGCGGAAACCATGCGGAGGGCGCGATGACGCTTCAGGTGTGGACCTATATCATGGTCGGGGTGACCTTTGGGGTGTACTTGACCATTGCGTGGATGTCCCGTGTGCGGGATACCAAGGGCTTTTATGTGGCGGGGGGCGGCGTGCCGCCTTTGGCCAACGGCATGGCCACGGCTGCGGACTGGATGAGCGCGGCGTCGTTCATCTCCATGGCCGGACTTATTTCCTTTTTGGGCTACACGGGCGCGGTGTACCTGATGGGCTGGACCGGCGGTTATGTGCTGCTGGCGCTTCTGTTGGCCCCGTACCTGCGCAAGTTTGGCAAGTTTACGGTGCCGGACTTTGTGGGCGACAGGTACTACTCGCGCACGGCGCGGGTGGTGGCGCTGGTGTGCGCCATTTTTGTCTCCCTCACCTATGTGGCGGGGCAGATGCGCGGCGTTGGCATCGTGTTCTCGCGCTTTTTGGAAACGGACGTGAACACGGGCGTGCTCATCGGCATGGTCATCGTGTTCATCTACGCCGGGCTTGGCGGCATGAAGGGCATCACCTACACGCAGGTGGCGCAGTATTGCGTGCTCATCGTGGCGTTTCTTATCCCGGCGGTGGCTATTTCCCTCAAGATTACCGGCGTTGCCATCCCGCAGATTGGCTTTGGCAGTACCATTCAGGCTGGCCCGGATGCGGGCAAGTACCTGCTGGAGACGCTGGATACCATTGGCAGGGACCTTGGGTTCCGGGAGTATACCTCGGCCTTTGGGGCGGGGAATAAGTCCATGCTGGACGTGTTTGCCCTGACCATGTCCCTGATGGTGGGCACGGCGGGCCTGCCCCACGTGATTATCCGCTTTTACACCGTGCCCAGCGTGCGCGCCGCGCGCCTGTCTGCCGGGTACGCGCTGCTGTTCATCGCCATCCTGTACACCACGGCGCCTGCGGTGGCCTCCTTTGCGCGCTACAACATGATTGGCACCGTGAACGATGCGCCCTACGTGCAGATGCCCTCGTGGTTTACCAAGTGGGAACAGACCGGGCTTATCGCGTGGGTGGACAAGAACGACGACGGTCTCATCCAGTACCGCGCGGGCAAGGTCTTTGCCGGAAAGCCGAACTTTATTGACGGCGCGGGCAGCCACGGCCAGCGGCTGGTGGCGAATCAGGTCACCGAATCCCCCAATGAACTGTACGTGGACCGGGACATCATGGTGCTGGCGAATCCCGAAATTGCCGCGCTGTCGCCGTGGGTTATCGCTCTGGTGGTGGCGGGCGGTTTGGCCGCGGCGCTGTCCACGGCCTCGGGCCTGTTGCTGGTTATCGCGTCCAGCATCTCGCACGACCTGTACTACCGCATCATCAACCGCAAGGCCTCGGAAAAGAAGCGCCTGCTTATCGGGCGCATCATGATTGGCGTGGCCGTGTGTGTGGCCGGGTACTTTGGCGTCAACCCGCCGGGATTTGTGGCGCAGGTTGTGGCGCTGGCCTTTGGCCTTGGCGCGTCCAGCTTCTTCCCGGTGCTGGTGCTTGGCATCTTCTCCAAGCGCACCACGCGCGAAGGCGCCATTTGCGGCATGATTGCGGGCATTGGCTTCACCATGTTCTACATCGTGCAGACCAAGTTCCTTGGCGTTGGCTGGTGGCTGTTTGGCATCAGCCCCGAGGGCATCGGCATGATTGGCATGCTCATCAACTTTGCCGTGACCCTTGGCGTCTCCGCCGTGACAGCGCCGCCGCCGCAGGAGGTGCAGGAGCTGGTTGAGAACGTGCGCTCCCCCCGCGGTGCGGGTGCGGCGATTGATCATTAGGCCAACCGGCGC
>NZ_JBUDSW010000054.1:0-16501 GCF_054921475.1 Desulfobaculum sp.
CGGTCCTTGGTCATGGGAAAGTCCAGCGTCTGCACAGCCACATCGGCCTTCAAGTGCGGGCGGACAATATCATACGAGACAGAATAGGTATTCTTGGACGAGGCCGCGGCAAAGATGCGGTCCACACCACCCAAAACGCGCACGGCCTTCAGGGTAAGAAATTCCGGGTCGCCGGGGCCAACGCCTATTCCATAGAGGGTTCCGTAGTTCACGCTAGTCGTTCCTGTTCTTCATTCTGTTCGGGTGGAGGAAGCGGGCAAGGGTTTCCACAGCTTCCACAATGCGCGGTCCGGGCCGCGAAAACATCCGCTCGTCCACCACCAGCGTCCTGCCGGATTGGCAGGCGGAGAGCGTGCGGTACAAAGGACGCTCGGCCAAAGGCCGGGGGCTTTGATTCATCGGCCCCTGTTGAATGACGTAGACATCCGGGTCCAAGCCGATGAGCGCTTCCTCGCCCAGCCGGACCATTTTGCGGTCCACGCGCACGCAGTTGCGTCCGCCTGCGTGCTCAATGACATCGTTGACGATGCCGCCGAGTCCGGCACCAAGCAGGTTCGGGGAACGAACCTCAAAAAAGACCGTCGGCTTGTGCTGCACATCCTGCACACGCTCGCGCACGGCATCCAGACGGCTTTGCATGCGCCCAATAAGGGCCTCCGCCGCCGGAGCGCTTCCGGTCAGCGCGCCAATGGTCCTGATGGTGCCAAAAAGTTCGTCTATGGTCGCGGGACTCAACGCCGCCACCTTCACGCCGCGCTGGCGCAGGCGGGTTACGGTCTCGCCCGCGGCCTTGCGCCCGGCCAATTGCAGCACAACGTCCGGCCGCAACCCGACGATAAGCTCCATATTCGGGCGCATATGCGTGCCGATGCCGGGCTTGTCCTCTATACCCGGGGGAAACGTCTCGTTGCTGGTGCGGGCCACAATGCGGTCCGACAGGCCCATGGCGTGCAGTATCTCGTTAAACCCACCATACAGGGCAATGATGCGCTGCGCTGGCGCATCAAGGCGCACCGTGTCCCCCCGGCCATCACGGACGGTGACAACCTCAGCGCTGGCCGCAGACGCCGTCAGGCACAGCGCCAGCGTGACGAGGCACCATATGCACCTGCGGCGCGCCAGTGACGGGATGCGTCCCCACACGGATGCGCGTTTCGTAAATTCCAGAAAGTATCTGCTCATCAAAAACCGTCCCGGTCGCGCCCTCCGCCGCCACGGCGCCGTTCTTCAAAAAGATGACGCGGTCGCAGTACAGGGCGGCAAGGTTCAAATCGTGCACGGTAACGAACACCAGCCCGCCGCCATCGGCCATGCCGCGCAGCAGGTCAAACAGCTGTACAGTGCCGGACATGTCCAGACTTGCCGATGGTTCGTCCAAAAACATCACATCCGTCTCCTGCGCCAAGGCGCGGGCAAACAGCACGCGCTGAAACTCGCCGCCGGACACGGCGTCCGTGGGCCTGTCCCACAGGTGCCCCACTCCGGCGCGCTCCATGCACTGCCGCGCCAC
This sequence comes from Desulfobaculum sp., assembly GCF_054921475.1. Classification (NCBI taxonomy): domain Bacteria; kingdom Pseudomonadati; phylum Thermodesulfobacteriota; class Desulfovibrionia; order Desulfovibrionales; family Desulfovibrionaceae; genus Desulfobaculum; species Desulfobaculum sp. The sequence goes on from NZ_JBUDSW010000054.1 coordinate 1,511, forward strand.
GGCGATGTCCTCACGCCCATAGCCCGAAAATGCCGACAGATGCGGGTAGCGCCCCATCAGCACCACGGACGAACACTTCAGCGGAAACGCCGCCGAAGCCTTTTGCGGCACAAAGGCGATGCGCCGGGCGCGTTCCTTGGCGGACATGGCGAGCACGTCGCACCATCCGCCGTCCTCCTGCAAATGCACCTGACCGCCCATGGCAGGCAAAATGCCGCCAGCGGCGGACATAAGCGTCGTCTTGCCGCTGCCGTTAGGGCCAAGCAGGCCAACCATCTGCCCGCGGCGCAGGGTTGCGGAAATGCCATCCAATACACGGCGCTGGCCGTAGCCGCAGGAGAGGTCCTCTATGCGAATCACAGGCCCATCTCCTTGGCGCGCCGCCGCAGCAGCAGGCAGAAGAACGGCCCGCCCATCAGCGCAGTGATGACGCCCACCGGAAGCTCCTGCCCCTCTGGGAGCAGGCACCGTGCCAGCACGTCGGACCACATCAGCGCCACGCCGCCCACAAGGGCCGAGGCCGCAATGAGCGGGCGGTGCTCCGCGCCCATGCGCATGCGCACCAAATGCGGCACCACCAGCCCCACAAAGCCGATAACGCCGGAAACGCTCACCGCCGCGCCCGTCAACAGGCTGGCGGCCACCAGCACAATAAGGCGGGTCCTGTCAGTATTCACGCCCAGCATGGCGGCTTGTTCGTCGCCCATGGACAGCAGGTCAATCTCGCGGGCGTAGGCCATAATGACAAGGCCGCCCACCAGCATATACGGCACGGCAAAGCCCACATGCTCCCAGCTGCGCCCCTGAAAACTGCCCATCACCCAAAAAACGATGCTGGACATGGACTCCTCGTCCAAACTCTTGAGGAGCGCAATAAGCGCGGAGAGAAACGTCGCCACCACAATGCCCGCAAGGACGACCGTCTCGCGCCGCAGGTGCCCGGCCACGCGGCCAAGGGAAATAACAGCGGCCAGCGCGCCAAGCGCGCCAAGCATGGCCGCAAGGGGCAAAACGCCCGGACCAAAGACCGTGTGGACGCCCGCAAGCCCGAAGTACAGCGCGAGTGAAGCGCCAAAGGCCGATCCCGTGGACACGCCAATGGTGAACGGGTCCGCCAGCATATTCTGCAGAATTCCCTGAAACACGGCCCCGGCGGCGGCCAGCGCCGCGCCCACAACCCACGCAAGGCACACGCGGGAGAGCCGGATATCAAGAATCACCACAGACAGCGTCGGGTCTGCGGGCGCATCCACGGGCAGGCCAAGAGCCGAGGCCAACACCGCAAACACGTCGCGTGCGGAAAGAGGCAGGGGGCCGAACAGGCAGCCCCCGATAACGGATGCGCACGACACCGCGGCAAGCGCGCAAAGCAGCACGCGCCGCCGCTTTCGGGCCGCACTTTCCTGCGCAAAGGTCTGCGTCAGGACCGCGTCGTTCATGGTTCCCCCTGCCATTACAGTCTACTGCGCCAAACGGCTCAAGGCGTCTTCGGCGTGGCCAAGCCAAATGGCCGCGAATTCAGGGTACTCGGCAGTGCCCTTCAAAACACATTTCGGCGTAATGCCGTTGGCCTTGAACACGGACTTCCAAGAGTCGTCCTCGTCGCCCGCCATGTCGTTCTGGGCATGGTCGCCAGCCACGGACATCAGGGGCATCAGCCATGCGGTCTTGATGCCGCGAGCCTTCAGCTCCGCCACAATGGTGTCCAGAGAGGGCGTGCCCTCAACGGTGCCAACAAAGATGTTGGGGTCTTTCTGGGCAACATACCACTGCAGACCGGGGTAGAAAATGTTGCCGGAGTGATGCGTGCCGTGGCCCATGAGCACAACGGCTTCGTCAGCCTTGCGCTCAGCGGGGATGGAGGACTGAACGGCCGCAGTCACAGCCTGCATGTCGGCATCCGTCGCCATCATTGGGCTGCCCACCGTGACCTGACGGAAACCGCCGGGACCACCGCTAAAGCGGCTGACCACACTGAGCACCTTCTGATGGAATTCTTCGCCCGGGATGGTGTGCAGGGACTGCACGGCAACATGGGTGTAGCCGTCATCCAGCATTTTGGAGAGCGCGGTGGCTACGGAATCCAGCTCGCGGCCCTGCTTCGCCAGCTTGTGGCGGATGATGTTGGACGTAAACGCCCAGCGCACATCAAGACCGGGATGGGTCTTTTCAAAGGTGGCTTCAAGACCGTGCAGGGCCTTGTCGGCCTGAGGAACACTCGTACCAAAGGCCACGAACAGCACACCTTTCTTCACAGGCTTTCCCTCACCATGCGATGCAAATGCAGTGGAAATCGACAGGACCAGCGCCAAGAGGCACAGCGCGAAAACGCGCGTGCCAGAGAAACGGGATGTGAGCATCTGAACTCGCTCCAGTGAAACCGCAGGCGGGCGTCACCTGCCAATACAGGAAGAAAGCCGGCGCACAGCGCCGGAGTGCGTCAGGGATGTACCCCGAACATTCGGGATGAGGTCCATGCAGGCAATAGCCCTCGTTGCCGGCATGGCAGACGCAAGGCCCTGAGGCAGGTCTTCTGGCTTGTCCGAATTCCACCCCCGCCTTCCCGCCCGGGTGCGCGTTGCACGCACAGGGCAGTGGCATTGTAGGGGGTGCAAGACTCGTCCGCGCGGGCAATGCCAACGCGGCGCCGGACTTACAGCGGCGGGTCCGCCCCGGATTTGCACCGGGTTCCCTCTTCAAGCCCCGCAAGCGCGGGGCTACCTCAAGACGCGGGAAGCATAGGCGATTTCACATCTCTTGTCACTGCACAAAACACCCGCGCAGTACCCGGCGCACCGACCCGGACGCCGTCAAAATTGCGCCGCCATGCCCCCACCGCCGGAGCTTTTCCAAACGATTTCACAGCACACCACAAATGGCCCACTTGATGCACTTCACAACGCAAAGACAAAATCACGGCGCACAGAGGCGCGCCAATGCATCCACCACCACACCATTTGGGAGCCATTATGCGGACCGTCATGACCATCATCCTCACCCTGTGCGGCATCTTTACCACCTCCACCGCCATCGAAACAGAATACGCCATCTTTGCTGAAACGACACAGCACCGCATAGCGCCCGCACAGCCCCAGCGGCACGTTGTCCGCATGGCCGTGAACGCGCCCACCTACTCCGCCACCACCACGCGGGCCACCCACGCCGCGTCCCCGGCGCCGTCAGACGGACCCGGCAGTGTCCAACGCCCCGAGGATTCCCCCGCGCCTAAAGCGCCTGAGGCCGCCCCGGCGCAAACCGCCGATGACGCCGTCACCGCACCGGCAGGGCTGACACCGGACACGGACCACTCGCTTATCGCCAAGACCGTTGCCTCGCGCCTTATTGCCCTCACCGTCGATGCCATACGCAAAAGCGCCCACGGTGAGCGTCTGGAGCGCGGCGTTATCGTCCCACCCACCGCGCCATCGCCCGGTCCGCCGCCTCTGCCGCAGGGGTGCCTTATAGTATAGAAATGCACGCCGCAGGGGAGATTCGCGGCAAGGCCGCTCTGTCCTTGACTTTGCAGGAGACTTGGTTACCTTTGTCCTCTTTATTTTGGCGACTCTGTTTAATTTCCGTGGAGGACATGCACATCCATGAGCGACTATAAGAAAACCCTGCACCTGCCCCGGACCAAGTTCCCCATGAAGGCGAACCTGACCCAGAACGAGCCGAAGACGCTCAAATTTTGGCAGGACACTGATGTCTACAAGACCATGATCGAGGCCAATGAAGGCCAGGAGAGCTACACGCTCCACGACGGTCCGCCCTACGCCAACGGGCACATTCACCTTGGCACCGCCATGAACAAGGTGATTAAGGACATCATCGTCAAGCACAAGAACATGCAGGGCATCAAGGCCGAATACGTCCCCGGCTGGGACTGTCACGGCCTGCCCATTGAGCATAAGGTCGGGCAGGAACTCAAAGCCAAGGGCAAGACGGACCTCCCCGCGCTGACCATCCGCAAGATTTGCCGCAGCTACGCGGAAAAGTGGATGAAGACCCAGCGCAAGGAATTTCAGCGTCTTGGCGTTTTGGGCACGTGGGACAACCCCTACCTGACCATGCGCCCCAGCTACGAAGCCGCCACCGCCCGCGAGCTTGGTCGCTTTATGGCCAAAGGCGGCGTCGTCCGCAACAAGAAGCCCATCTACTGGTGCAACGACTGCAAAACCGCACTGGCAGAGGCCGAGGTGGAGTACGCGGACCACACGTCCCCGTCCATCTTCGTGCGCTTCCCCCTCACCGACGCAAAGGTGACGGACATCATCCCCGAGGCCGATCCGGCAAAGACTTTCGTCTGCATCTGGACCACCACCCCGTGGACCCTGCCCTCCAACATGGCTATCGCCTTCCACGCCGACTACGACTACGTCTGCGTCAAGAAGGGTGACGAGTTCTACATCCTTGCCGAAGAGCTGCTGGCCTCCTGCGCCGAAAAGTTCGGCTGGGACGAGTACACCACCGTGGCGACCCTCAAGGGTGAAAAGTTCGAAGGCCTGAAGGCCCGCCACTGCATCTACGACCGCGAGTCCCTGCTGGTGCTGGCCGACTACGTCACGCTGGAGAGCGGCACCGGCTGCGTGCACACCGCCCCCGGCCACGGCCCCGATGACTACATGACCGGCTACCGCTACGGTCTGGACATTTACTCCCCGCTGGACGACGAGGGCCGTTTCCTGCCCACCGTCGAATTCTTTGCGGGCCTGCGCGTTGACGAGGCCAACCCCCACGTCATCGACAAGCTCACGGAGCTGGGCAATCTTCTCGCTATGGAGAAGATCAGCCACTCCTACCCCCATTGCTGGCGCTGCAAGCAGCCCGTTATCTACCGGGCCACCACGCAGTGGTTCATCTCCATGGAGAACAACGACCTGCGCCAGAAGTCCCTCAAGGCCATTGACGAGGACGTGCAGTGGATTCCCGCATGGGGCCGTGAGCGCATCCATAATATGATCGAAATGCGCCCGGACTGGTGCATCTCGCGCCAGCGTACGTGGGGCGTGCCCATCGTGGCCCTGCTCTGCAAGGACTGCGGCGAGGCATGGTTCGACAGTGACTGGGTCATGAACATCGTGGACAAGTTCGAGGAGCACGAAACCGGTTGTGACTACTGGTTCGAGGCCGCCCTTGAAGACATCGTCCCCGAAGGCCTGACCTGCCCGCACTGCGGCGGCAACCACTGGGAGAAGGAAGACGACATCCTCGACGTGTGGTTCGACTCCGGAACGAGCTTTGCCGCCGTTGTGGAACAGCGCGACGAGTGCTCCTACCCCGCCGACCTGTATCTGGAAGGCTCCGACCAGCACCGCGGCTGGTTCCACAGCTCGCTGCTGGCCTCCATGGGCACCCGCGACAAGGCTCCCTACAAGTCCGTGCTCACCCACGGCTATGTTGTGGATGGCGAGGGCAAAAAGATGTCCAAGTCCATCGGCAACGTGGTGGCCCCGCAGGAAATCATCGACAAGTACGGCGCGGACATCCTGCGTATGTGGGTTTCCTCCGAGAACTATCAGGCTGACGTGCGCATCTCCGACGACATCCTGAGCCGCCTCGTGGACGCCTACCGCCGCATCCGCAACACCATGCGCTTCATCCTCGGCAACCTCGGCGACTTCGACCCCAAGGTCAACGCCGTCGCCCCCGAGCAGATGCTGCCGCTGGACCGCTACGCCATGGACCTTATCCAGTCCATCCATAAGAAGATTGAGCGCTCCTACAACGAGTTCGAGTTCCACCGCGTGTACCATGCGGTGCACAACATGTGCGTCACGGACCTGTCCGCCTTCTATCTGGACATCCTGAAGGACCGCCTGTACGTGTCCGCCGCCGACTCGCAGGAGCGCCGCTCCGCGCAGACCGCGCTGTGGCAGATCTTCATGACCCTGCTCAGCGACATTGCGCCCACCCTGTCCTACACCGCAGAAGAAGCCTTCCAGCACCTGCCGGAAGCCCTGCACCCCGGCGTGCCCACGGTCTTCGCCATGCGCTTTACCATGGACGAGAAGTACCTGCTCTCCGAGGCCGAGCGCCACAAGTGGGACACCATCGCTGCCGTGCGTTCCGAAGTGAACCGCGCCATCGAGCCTGTGCGCAAGGCTGGCACCGTCGGCCATAGTCTGGATACCAAGGTCACCGTCTACGCCCGCGAAGAGCTGCTGGACGACTTGGCAACCGAAGGTCTGGACCTGCGCGAAATGTGCATCGTTTCCGCCATCACCACCGCACCTCTGGCCGACGCCCCGGCAGACGCCTACGAGAGCGAAGAGGTGGACGGCCTGAAGATTGGCATCGAAGCCGCAGCTGGCGACAAGTGCGAGCGCTGCTGGATTTACTCCAAAGAGCTGGGCACCAGTACGGACCACCCCGGTCTGTGCCCGCGCTGCGCTTCCGTGATGGCAGCCGAAAGCAAATAGCTTTCGCGCGGCCCCCTCACCTTACGCCTTCATTTGGCCCGGGCGCGGCGCAGACCGCGTCCGGGCTTTTAACCATGGAGCACACGGCACCCCCATGCGCAACAGATACGCCATGGCCCTCTCCATCGCGGGCAGCGTCCTTATCCTTGACCAGCTGACCAAGCTGTGGGTGCAGGCCACCATTCCCCCGTGGCAGGGCTACGCCGTTATTCCGGGCTTTTTCAACATGGTCCATGTGCTGAACAAGGGCGCGGCCTTTGGCTTTCTGGATACCGACGCCATCGCGTGGCAGACCACCCTGTTTATCACTGTGGCTCTTGTCGCCGTCGGCGCTATTATGTACCTGTTGAAGACGGCTCATTTTACGGACAAGCTTTCCGTGTCCGCACTGGGACTTATCCTTGGCGGCGCACTGGGCAACCTTGTGGACCGAGTCCATCTGGGCGCGGTGGTCGACTTCTTGGACTTTCACTACAAGGCATGGCACTGGCCGGCGTTTAATGTTGCGGACATTGGCATCTGCCTTGGTGTTGGCCTTATGCTCATCACCATTGTGAAATCCGACACGGCGTCCTAGCCCACCCCACTACGTCACACAGGAGCGAAACACCACGATGTTCGTTGATATCAGCACCATTCCTCCGGCAATTATCGCCGCCATTTGCGGCGGCGCCCTCGTCTGCGTCGCGCTGAGCTTTTGGGCCATCTGGCACGCCTTCTGGCGCGTATTCCCTTACCCGCAGGAGAGGTTCATCTGGCTGGCAATCGCCGTGTTCATCCCGTTCTTCGGAGGCCTTATCTACCTCCTCTGGGGAGCAAAACGTGGACGGAGAAACGCATCATGAAACGCCTGCTCACACTCAGCCTTCTGGGCATGACCACCCTGTCCATGACCGCCTGCGTCAACCCGGACGACATCAAGACGCTGGACAACCGCGTCTACGACCAAAAAGTCCGCATCGACACCATCGAAACCAAAGTTAACGACCTTTCCAAAACCGACCCGCAACAGGCCGACATCTGGTCGCAGGTGCAGAGCATGCGCCGCGAGATGGGCGAGTTGCAGGACGAGGTAGCCACCCTGCGCCGCCAGCTGGACGAGCAGAATACCGCCATCGCCGCCAACACCAACGCCACCAAGGCGCTGACCGGCGATGTGCGCGACGTGCAGACCGGCTGGCACAGCCTGACCACCCAGCTGGGCGCGGACGTTGACCTCGACACCATCCGCAAGGAGCGCCTCGCCCGCGAGCAGGCCGCACAGCCTGCCCCTGCGCCGCTGCCCGGCATGGATGCCAACGCGACGGCCACGCAGCCCGCTTCCGGCGAATCTCCCGAGCCCGGTGCCCCGGCTGCTGACGCCAACGCCACGGCTTCCGCCGCAGGCGACGCCGCCGCACAGCCTGCTGACACGGCAGCCAAGGCGACAGACACCGACGCCGCCATCGCCAAGCAGGCACCGGCGCTCGACGCCGCCACCACGCTGTACGATTCCGCCCGCGCCGCCTTTGAAAAGCGCGACTACACCGAGGCGCAGGCCCGCTGGGAAGAGTTCGCAACCAACTTCCCGGACCACAAGCTCGTCTCCAACGCCATTTTCTGGCAGGGCGAATGCTACTATCAGCTCAAGGACTACGCCCGCGCTGTTCTGAAGTATCAGGAAGTGCTGGATAAGTATAAGAAGAGCTACAAGTACCCCACGTCGCTGCTCAAGCAGGGCCTGTCCTTTATGCGTCTTGGCCGGGTCAAGGCTGGCCGCCTGCTGCTGCACGACGTCATCGACAAGTTCCCCAAGTCCGCCGAGGCGCGCCGCGCAAAGGCCATCCTCAAAGGACTCTAAACCTCAGCCCCGGACACGCTTCCGGAAATCTGACGGATACCGTATGCAAGACGTCATCAAGGCACACCGGAAAATCGTCCATCTGTCCTTTCCGCCCGAAAACTCGGGAAGGCCGGTGGTCTGCAACCTGACACGGCTGTTTGACCTTTCGTTCAACATCCTTCAGGCCACAATCTCGCACCGGCAGGAAGGCTCCCTCACCCTGGAGCTGACCGGCAGCGAGGAGAACTACGACAAGGGCATCAAGTACCTCAGCGACCAGGGGATCAAGGTCGAGGTCGTTGCCCAGCGCATCTCGCGCGACGAGGACATCTGTATCGACTGCGGCATGTGCACGGCGCTGTGCGCCACCAAGGCCCTGTACTTGGACAAAGCCACCCGCCGCATCCACTTCGATTCCGAAAAGTGCACCGCCTGCGGCATGTGCACCCGCGTGTGCCCCGTCAATGCCATGAACGTTCAACTTGACGACACCGACTTCTAAGCACCTTCCGGAGGCCGAGCCATGAACACAGGAGAATTCTCCAGCGTCGCAACCCGCATCAGAGGATACATCCGCCGAATGGACTCGGCCTCCTCTCTTCCCATGCTCCACGAGCACATCGTGCCAACGGCAACGGAGGATCTGGACCTCTCCGGGGCCAATTTGCAGGAGCCCCTCGTCAATTTTCTGGAATCCATCAATTCCAAGCTGGACGCCCTGCTCGGCCTTATCGGGCAGGAGCGACTGGAAACGGAATTTGACCACACCATCGAGGTGGTGGAGCTGTCCGGCGCAGGCCTTGCCTTTACCTGCGATGCCAGCTTCACGCCGGGGGACTCGCTGGAATTTGCCCTCCTGCTCGGACAATTCCCCTTGCGTGTCGCCGCCGCAGTTGGCAACGTAGTGGAGAAGCGACACCACGAAAACGGCGCGCCCATCTGGGCCGTGGACTTCACCTCCGTACGCGAAAGCGATCAGGAGGCCATCGTCCGCTTTGTCTTCCGCGAACAGCGCGAGCGCATCCGCGAGCGCAAATGGTCGGAATAGCCAATACCACCCCCGCCCAGGAGGCACTGTATGACCCCGAAGATTGAAGAACAGCTTGATCAGCTTGTTGAACAAGTCACCATGAGCGTGGTGTCCGGCCTCGACACCGTCATCAAAGACGCCATCGAAAAGGAAGTGACCTCGGTTCTGACCAAGAGCCTGAACAAGGAGATCAAGGACGGCGAATTCTTCCGCAAGGTCAATGACGACATGCGCCACGGGCTGGAAGAAATCTACAAGGAAATCAAAAAGGCCAAGCGCGAGGAAGGCATCAGCGCCGCCCACGAGGTGGACACCGACCAACTTCTGTCCGAAGCCTCGGACCAGCTGGACCAAATCCTCCAATCCACGGAGGACGCCACCGTCCGCATCATGGACATCGTTGAAAAGCATCAGGAGATGATCGCCCACTCCGGCAAACTGCTGCGCGAATTCCGCAGCGGCGGCGCCAGCAAGGAGAACGTGAACAAACTCATTGAGCTGAACGACGCCCACACCGCCGACCTCATCGAAATCATGACCGCCCTCTCCTTCCAGGACTTGACGGGCCAGCGCATCAAGCGTGTGGTCAACGCCCTCAAGCGCATTGAGGAAGTGGTCTTCGACGTCTACATGTCCACCGGCCTTGCCGTGAAAAAACGCGACCAGACCCCGGAACGCGACGCCTCGGAAATTGCCGCGGAAGCCAAGCAGACCGTCTCCGCCCTCAAGGGCCCGCAGAAGGACTCCTCGCAGGAGGATGTGGACGACCTGCTCAAGCAGCTTGGACTGGAATAGCCCCGCAGGGCGCATCCGCATATATTACGGCACGAAAAAGGCCGCTCCATGGTGCACATGGAGCGGCCTTTTTTGATGCTTTTCGTGGGCTTTCCGGTCCCGCCTCTGCCTTTCACATAAGAAGCAGTGACGACAAACCAAGGAAAGTCAAAAAGCCCGCGCTGTCCGTCAGCGTGGTCAGGAAGATGCTGGACGCCTGCGCCGGGTCGCGGCCAAGCTCCTGCAAAATGACGGGAATGGACGCACCGGCCACATTGCCAATGCACATATCCACGCCAAGGGCCACGCTCATCACGGCGGCCAGCTGAATGTTGGATGTCAGCAAAAACACGCCCAGCATAACCATAAGGCCCACAATCAGGCCATTGACCATGCCGATGCGCGCCTCACGCATGACGGCGGTCCACGCGCGTTTGCGGTCAAACGCCTCCATGGCGAGCTGACGGATGATGACGGCAAGGGACTGCTGGCCGGAGTTGCCCGCCTGGTTTGCCACAATGGGCATCAGGGCGGCCAAGATAGCCATCTGCGATATGGTCCCTTCAAAGAGGTGCACCACCCATGCGGACACTGCGGAGTTGGCCACATTGACCACCAGCCACGGCAGGCGCATCTTCACGGACTGGAGCCACGGGGTATCCGTGCTCTCGTCCTGACCGGCGCCGACCATGCCGAGCATGTCTTCGCTGGCCTCTTCATGGATGATGTCGATGACGTCGTCATGCGTCACCACGCCGAGCAGGCGCATTTCGTGGTCCACAATGGGCACGGCAAGGAAGTTATAGTGCGTCAAAAGGCGCGCGACCTCTTCCTTGTCCTCGTCAAAATGCGCGTAGATAAGCTGCTGTTTGCCCAGCACATCGCGCAGGCGCTGGCCCGGACGGCTGAGCATAAGGTTTCTGAGTGAAAGCACGCCCACAAGGCGGTCCGCCTCGTCCACGATGTAGGCGTAGTAGGGAATTTCCGTCTCTTCCGCGGCGCTGCGGATGAGCTGGATGGCCTGATCTGCCGTGAGGTTGCGGTCAAGGACTGTGACCTCGGTGTTCATCACGCCGCCGGCCGTGTCCGCGTCGAAGGTCAAAAGCGTCTCAATTTCAAGCGCTTCTTCCTGCTCCACGCGTTGCAGCAGCCGGAACTGGTGCGCGTCGTCGAGGTCGTCCAAAACGTCCGCCGCGTCGTCGGGCGACATCTGTTCCAGAAGGTCGGCGGCAAAGTCCGGCGGCAGGTCCTTCATCAGCCGGGCGCGGTCGTGGCGCTCCATCTCGGCGATGAATTCTGCGGCGTCTTCCGGCTCCAGCCTCTTGACCACCTCAATCTGTTCTTCAAGGGAAAGGCTCTCAAGCTGCGCCGCCCCGTCAGCCGGATGAGCGTACTCAAAGTCGGCTGCGGGGTCTGTCTGGGCTGTGAGATTCTCTTGCCCTTCCGGACCTTCGGGCCCGGGATGCGAGGTGTATCTATCCTTCTCTGTCATGGCGGTTGTCAGGTATCCTAAATGCGGTCTGAGGTCAAAAGATTCAAGCATCTTGACTCGCGCTGGCCGTTGCCTTACGAGCCGAGTACAGACACAACTCCAAGCCATACGGATACGCCATGAACCATACGCTATTCGACGCTTTTTTCCAGGGAGACGCCCGAACCTATCTTGACCGGGCCATCTCGCTGGCTCTGGAGGAAGACGGGCCGGACCTGACGTCCGAGGCCGTGTTTACCGGCAATGAACGCGCCCACAGCGTCATCATCGCCAAGGAACCCACCATCTGCGCGGGGCTGCCCCTCATCCCCATCGTCCTCAGCGCATTGGAACACGAAACATCCCATGATGTAACACATTTCTTTGCAGACGGCGACTCGGTGGCCCCCGGCACCACGGTGGCGGAGTTCACCTGTCCGCCCGCCGTGGCCTTTAAGGCCGAGCGCGTCATCCTCAATTTTATCTGTCACCTTTCCGGCATTGCCAACCTGACCCGGCGCTACGCCGACGCGCTGTCCGGCACGCGCACCATCCTGCTCGACACCAGGAAGACCCTTCCCGGCCTCAGATATCCGGAAAAATACGCAGTCTTGCTGGGCGGCGGCAAAAACCATAGGATGGACCTCGCCGAGATGCTTATGCTCAAGGACAACCACATCGACCAAGCGGGCGGCATCAGCCCGGCGGTGGACGCTCTGCGAAAGACCTACTCCCCCTGCCCCCCGATAGAGGTCGAATGCAGAACCCTTGACGACGTCACGGAAGCGGCGAACCTGGGTGTGGACCGCATCATGCTTGACAACATGGCCCCCGACACGCTGCGCGAAGCGCTGGAACGCATACCCAGCGGCATCGAATCCGAAGTCAGCGGCGGGGTGAATCTTTCCACCATTGCGGACATAGGAAGGATCGGGCCGGATTACGTTTCCGTGGGTAGGCTGACCCACTCCGCTCCGGCTGCGGACTTCAGCATGCGTGTCCGTATAACGCACGGATAATCCTCATGACATCCAACTCCACCCAAATTATCACCGACATAAGGAAACAACGCGGCTCAAATCTGGTCATCATGGGGCACCACTACCAGCACGACCGCGTCATCCTGCATACCGATCTGCGCGGTGATTCGCTGGAACTGGCCCGGCAGGTGCCCTCCCTCAAGGCGGAGTACATCGTGTTCTGCGGCGTGCAGTTTATGGCCGAAACCGCGGCCATGCTCGCCGGTGAGGAGCAAAAGGTCATCATCCCCGCGCCGGACGCCGGGTGCATTATGTCCAACATGGCTCCCGCCCATATCCTCGACTGTGTCATGAGACGCCTCAGCGAAACCGACCGCCGCGTGATTCCCCTCGCGTATGTGAACACCTCCGCCGCCATCAAGGGCATTGTGGGCCGCTACGGCGGGTCCGTGTGCACCTCCGCCAACGCCAAGACCATGCTGGACTGGGCCATGAAGCGCGGCGACAGCGTGCTGTTCCTGCCCGACCAGAACCTTGGCAACAACACCGCGGACGCCCTTGGCATCCCGGCAGAAAAACGCATGGTGCTGGATATCCGCAACGGCGGCAGAGATGTGGACCCCGCCCAGACGGCGGACAAGCGCCTGCTGCTGTGGCCCGGCCTGTGCGCCATCCACGAACGCTTCCGCGAGGAGCACATTGACGAAATTCGCCAGCGCGACCCCGACGCCCTCGTCATCGTGCACCCGGAGTGTCGTCCGGGCGTGGTTGCCAAGGCCGACGCCGCCGGCTCCACATCCGCCATCATCAAATTTGTGGACGACGCCCTTCCCGGCTCCACCATTTACATCGGCACGGAGATTAACCTTGTGGAACGGCTGGCCAAGACCAACCGCGACAGCAAGCGCATCCGTCCGCTGCGCCCCAGCTCGTGCCGCAACATGGCGAAGACCACAGAGTCCCTGCTGGCCGAAACCCTCATGAATCTGGAGACCTCCGAGCCTGTCCGCGTCCCCGACGATGTGGCCTACTACGCGCGCATCGCCCTCGAACGCATGCTCGAAGCCTGCGCCTAGCACCCTGAACCACATCGAGCAGCACCCATGAACACCACCCGCTATTCCACTGAAGCCCTTGTCATTGGCTCTGGCATTGCCGGAGCCACCTGCGCCCTCATCCTCGCCGAGGCAGGACGGCACGTGACCCTGCTCACCGCTGACAGCGCGCCGGACAAAGGCAACACCGCCCTCGCGCAGGGCGGCATTGTCTACAAAGCCATTGACGAGAATCCGCGCGACCTCGAGGCCGACATCATGACCGCCGGCTGGAAACTCAACAATCCCAAGGCGGTACGCTTTCTGTCCCAAAAGGGACCGGACGTGGTGAAGCGGGTGCTGCTCGATACCCTCCACGTGGACTTCTCCACCACCTGCGACGGTGAGCTGGACCTTATCCGCGAGGGCGGCCACGGCAAGCCCCGCATCGCCCACTGCGCGGACTTCTCGGGCCGCGCCATCATGGACAAGCTGGTCGCAGCGGTGGCGGAGCATCCGAACATCACCCTGCTCACCGGCCGCACAGCCATAGACCTGCTCACCAGCCATCACCACTCCACCAAGCTGGAGTTCAAATACCAGCTCAGCAACCAGTGCTGCGGCGCGTACGTCTTCAATCAGGACCTTGCGCAGGTGGAAACCATCCTTGCAGACACCACCATCCTCGCCACGGGCGGCATTGGGCAGTTGTATCTGCACACCACGAATACCTCGTCGTCCATCGGGTCCGGCATGGTCATGGCCGCCCGCGCCAAGGCCAAGACCATCAACGCCGAGTATGTGCAGTTCCACCCCACATCGCTCTTCCACCGCGCGCCCCGGCGCTTCCTCGTCTCCGAGGCCGTGCGCGGCGCGGGCGCAAAGCTCCTCAACGACAAGGGCGAAGCCTTCATGGCGCGCTACGACCCGCGCGCCGACCTTGCCCCGCGCGACATCGTCACCCGCGCCATTCAGGAGGAGATGCTCGCCACCGGCGCGGACTTCGTCTATCTGGACGCGGCAAACCACGTCTCGCGCGACATTGAGACCAGCTTCCCCACCATTGCCAAGAAATGCCGCGACATCGGCCTCGACATGACCAAGGAACCCATCCCCGTAGTTCCTGCGGCGCACTATTTCTGCGGCGGCATCCTCACGGACGCCACAGGCAAGACCACGCTCTCGCGCCTGTACGCCGTGGGCGAATGCGCCTGCACCGGCGTGCACGGCGCCAACCGCCTTGCCAGCACCTCGCTGCTGGAGGGCCTGCTGTGGGGCGTCGCCGCCGCCGAGGACATCGCCAAGAAGGCCCCGCGCCGCAGCGCACTGCCGCAGCGCCTTGCCGACGCCATGCCCGACTGGGTGGCGGCAGGCGACACCCAAAACGAGGACCCCGCCCTTGTTGCACAGGACTGGGCCACCATCCGCACCACCATGTGGAACTATGTGGGCATCGTGCGC
>NZ_JBUDSW010000055.1:0-16300 GCF_054921475.1 Desulfobaculum sp.
CTCTTTGGGGGCGTTAGGTTGGGGCGTGAACTCGTGTGCGGCGCAGGGGAACAGGGCTGGTCCGCGCCTTTCGGGCGTGGTGGCGGGCAGGGGGCGCTTTGGAATACTCTGCGGAAAGCCGCGCGTGGCAGGTGTTTGGAATACTGCACAAAGCGCGTTGCGGCACGGGGTGTGCTGTACAATGGGGCATTGATGCAGGGTGTGTAGCCTCGTCACGGCGCATGTATCGTACTGTGTTGAGATGCCGTGAAATTTTGAAGCAGTGTTGAAATGGCGCTCATATTCTGCTACATGGCAATATGGTGGAAAAAGTCCTGCTTTTTCCGGTGTGTTGTATCACATTCAGACGAATTGTGCAGGTGGCGGGATGTTTCGGGCGTTCATTCAGGCGAGGATGAGTTCCAGCAGGTTCCCGGGCAAGGTGCTCGCTCCGTTTTGCGGGGTGCCGCTCCTTGCGCATGTGGTGGAGCGGGTGGCGCGGGTGGTGCCGCGCACGCGCATCACAGTGGCCACCAGCACCGAGGGCAGCGATGACCCCTTGGCGGAATACGCCCGCTTGCTGGGCGTTCAGGTGTACCGCGGCGTGCTGGATGATGTGTTCCGGCGTTTTCGTGGGTGCCTGCGCGAATCGCCGTGCGACTGGTTCTACCGCGTGTGTGCGGACAGCCCCTTGCTGCTTCCCGGTCTGCTGACGGAGCTTGCCCGCCACGCGGACCCCGCCACGGCGGACATTGTGACCAACGTCTTTCCCCGGACATTTCCCCAAGGCCAGTCAGCGGAGCTGATCCGCGCGGAGGCCTTCCTTTCCGTTGATCCCGCCTCGCTTTCCAATGAGGAGCGGGAGCATGTGACGCTCCATTTTTACAACCGTCCCCGGATGTACCGCATCGTCAACATTGTGAATCCGCACGATGTGTCCACGCCGCAGAGCCTTGCCGTGGATACGCTGTCGGACATGCGCCGCCTTGAGCGGGACGTGGCAAACCTTGGGAGGCTTGAATGATTCAGGATGGGCCACTGCGCTGTGCTGTTCTGGGCTTGGGTGTGGGAGAGGAGCATGCCCGCGCCCTTGTGGAGGCCGGGTGTGACTTGCGGCAGGTCTATGACCCGGACGCGCATAAGGCATGGGAGGTGGCGACCGCCCACCACTGCGTGGCGGCCCAGCACGTGGAGGAGATTTTTGACGACGGGGCCGTGGATCTTGTGGTCATCGCCAGCCCGGACGATATGCACGCCCGGCAAGTGCTGGCCGCCCTCAAGGCGGGCAAGCATGTGTTTGTGGAAAAGCCCGCCTGCCTGACGGTGCAGGACCTGCGGCGCATCCGCCGGGCGTGGTCTGCCCATGGGGGGCGGGTGAAGCTGCTCTCCAATCACATCCTGCGCGCCGCGCCGCTGTACCAAAGGGTGAAGGCCGACGTGGACGCCGGACGCCTTGGCACCTTGTACGCCCTTGATGGCGAATACCTCTACGGCCGGCTAGAGAAAATCACGAGCGGATGGCGCGGGCAGATTCCTGACTATTCGGTCTTTTTGGGCGGCGGCATCCATATGGCGGACCTGATGCTGTGGCTGGCGGGGGAGCGGCCTGTTGCCGTGCGCGCCCGGGGCAACGCGCTGTGCTCGCATCCGCACCGCCTTGGGTTCAATGATTTTGCCGTGGCGGAGCTGGTGTTCCCGTCCGGTCTGGTGGGGCGGCTTGCCGCCAATTTCGGGTGTGTACAGCCGCACCAGCATGTTTTGCGCGTCTACGGCACCAAGGGCACGGTGCTTTATGACGACGCCGGAGCGCGCGCCTACACCAGCCGCTCGCCCGAAACGCCGCATACGCCCTTCACGGAGTCGCCGCATCCCGAGCACAAGGGGGCGCTGCTCACACAGTTTGTCCGCTGGATAGCCGAGGACCGCGACCTTGCGGCCATGACGCAGGAAGTGTTTGACGCTGTCAGCGTGTGTTTGGCGTGCGACACGGCCGCCGCAACAGGGGAAGAGATGGAGATGGAATACGTATGACGCGAAGCCCGAGCATACCCTTTGGCAGGCCAAGCATTACGGACCGCGAGCGCGAGGCCGTGGCCGCGGTGCTGGATGGCCCCATTTTGACCCACGGCCCGCAGTGCGCGGCCTTTGAGCGGACCTTTGCCACATATCTGGGCGGGGGCGCGCATTGCGTGAGCATGAGTTCGTGCATGGCGGCCCTGCATGTGGCGTGGTTCCACCTTGGCATTGGTCCCGGTGACGAAGTCATCTGTCCGGCCATGACGCATGTGGCCACGGCGCACGCCATTGAGCTTATGGGCGCGCGGCCCGTCTTTGCGGACTGCGACCCCGCAACGGGCAATATCGACCCGGACCACGTAGAGGCCCTTGTCACGGATCGTACGCGGGGCATCACGCTAGTGCATTACCTTGGCATCCCCTGCGACATGGACGCCATTATGTCCATTGCCGGACGCCATGGGCTGTATGTGGTGGAGGATTGCGCATTGGCCTTTGGCGCGCGCCTGCATGGCATTCATGTGGGCCTGTTTGGCGATGCGGGGTGCTTTTCCTTTTATCCGGTGAAGCACCTGACCACGGCGGAAGGCGGCATGCTCACAACGGCGAATGAGCAGATAGCGGCCCTTGCCGCGCAAAAGCGCGCCTTTGGAGTGGACCGCACCCACGATGAGCGCGCCATACCCGGCATGTACGACGTGACCATGCTGGGCATGAACGCGCGCATGAGCGAGATACAGGCCGCACTTGGGCTGGCGCAGATGGAGCGCGCGGACCAGATGCTGGCGCGCCGCGCGCAGAACCACCGTATTTTGAGCGAAGCGCTTGATGCGCTGGAGGACGTGCGCGTCATCGCGGCGACCCTGCCGGACTCGCGCCCCAGCCATTATTGCCTTGTGGCGCAGCTGGAGGGGCGGCTTGCCCCGCGGCGGGACGACATTTTGCTGGCGCTGCGCCGGGCAGGGGTGGGCTTTAGCGTGTACTACCCGCACCCGGTGCCACGTCTTGCCTATTACAGAGAAAAATATGGTTGGACGGAGGGGCAGTATCCCCGTGCCGCCGCCATAAGTGATGCGTCGGTGGCTTTGCCAGTGGGGCCGCATCTTGGCCCGGATGAGATGCACAGCATAGCCGGCGCTTTCGGCAACATCGTCAAGGAGTTGTGAGCCATGGCAGTCATCCCGATTCGTGGACGGCGCATTGCCCTCGTGGGCGGCGCGGGATTCATCGGTCACAATTTGGCCCTGCGTCTGCGGGCGCTGGGGGCGGAGGTGTCCATCATTGACGGACTGATGGTGAACAACCTGCTGACGTTCGCCTCCGCCGGGCAGGATGTGGCCCACCGCGACATGTACCTGAGCATGCTCAACACACGCCTCGACCTGCTGCATCAGGCCGGAGTGCCACTGTTTATTCAGGACTGCCGGGACTATAACGCCCTGTCCAAGCTCATTGACAGGATAGACCCGCATGTGGTGGTTCAACTGGCCGCCGTGGCGCACGCCAACAAGTCCAACAAGGACCCCTTCAGCACCTTTGACCACAGCTTCCGCACCCTTGAAAATGCCCTCGACTGCGCGCGCGGGCGGGTGGAGCATTTTATCTATTTCTCCTCCAGCATGGTCTACGGCAACTTCCGCACCGGCATCGTCACGGAGGAGACGCCGTGCGAGCCTATTGGCATCTACGGCGCGCTGAAATTTGGCGGGGAGAAGCTGGTCATCGCGTACAATCAGGCCTTTGGCCTGCCGTATACCATTATCCGCCCCTCGGCCCTGTATGGCGAACGGTGCGTCAGCCGCCGCGTGGGGCAGATATTCATCGAGAACGCTCTGCACGGCGAGGAAATCCGCGTGCTTGGCGACGGCTCGGACCGCCTCGACTTTACCTCCATCGACGACTTTGTCAGCGGCATGCTCTGCGTGCTGCAAAACGACAATTCCATCAACCAGCTATTCAATCTCACCTACGGGGAATCGCGCTCGCTGGCGGACATGGCATCCATTGTCGCCAAGCACTTTCCCGATGTGCGCGTGCGCTACGTGCCCAAGGACAAGCTGACTCCGGACCGGGGGACGTTGTCCGTGGACAAGGCGCGCGAGTCCATCGGCTATCGGCCCGAGTGGCCGCTGGAGCGCGGTTTTGTAAAGTATTTGAACTGGTACAAGCAGACGTTTGGTCACGGCAATGGCAACGGCCATGGCAAGGCGGCGTCCGGAGCTGCATCCGGCGCGCGGGTGCGGGAGGTTCGGCAATGACGGTGCAGGATGATGTGCTTTGCGTGCCCGCTGATTTCATCCGGCGGGACGAGTGGTTGGAGCTGCGGCTGGCCCGCCCCTGTTTTGCCGTGGACGGATGCATTCTGTCCGGGCTGGACGCCATGCGCCTGCGCGAGGCGTTGGGGGAGCTTTTGTGTGTGCACCGGGTGTTTGTGTCCACACGCATCCTTGCCGATGCGGCGGGGACGGGGTGCGTCTTGCGGCATATGGGCTTCACGCCGGTGGTGACGGCGGTGAGCATGGAGCGGCCATTGGATGACCCTATGGAGCAGACCGGGCCGCTGACCATCCGGCTGGCGCGCGCCAGCGACGAGCGGGACGTGCGCCGCATTGCGCGGGAGAGCTTCCATTCCTCGCGCTTTCATCGCGACTCCATGATCCCAAAGCCTGTGGCGAATTCCATTAAGGAGGACTGGGCGCGCAACTTCTTCCTTGGTCAGCGCGGGGACGCCATGGTGGTGGCGGAAAATGCCGATGGCGAGGTGGCGGGTTTTGCTCTGTTCCTCTGCCGTGGGCAGGAACTGGTGCTGGACCTCATTGCCGTGGATGACAGGCATCGGGGGTTTCGCGCCGGGGGCGATATGAT
Source organism: Desulfobaculum sp. (assembly GCF_054921475.1). Taxonomy (NCBI): domain Bacteria; kingdom Pseudomonadati; phylum Thermodesulfobacteriota; class Desulfovibrionia; order Desulfovibrionales; family Desulfovibrionaceae; genus Desulfobaculum; species Desulfobaculum sp. The sequence continues at coordinate 4,861 of NZ_JBUDSW010000055.1, forward strand.
GGCCTTTGCCAGCCGCGAGCTTGGGCGCTTTGCCATCATGCGCACGGTGACGCAGGCGGAGAATATGCAGGCCATGGCGTGCTACCACCGCGCGGGGTTTGCCTCCGTCACGGTGGAGCGGATTTTTCACTATCACGGCGCGCAGGATGACCGCTGCGGGGAGTGCTGATGCATATAGGACGGCATAATACGGACCGCCGGGTCTTCATCGTGGCGGAGATTGGCAACTGCCACGAGGGCGATGCGGTCCTTGCGGAGGAGATGGTTTGGCGCGCGGCGGAAGCTGGCGCGGACGCCGTGAAGTTTCAGACCATTACCCCGGTGCGGCTGGTGTCCCCGCGCGAGCGTGAGCGCGTGGCGCAGCTGGAGCGGTTTCGTCTGTCGCTGGAGACATTTCGGCATTTGGCGCAGGTGGCGGGCATGGCGGGGGTGGAGTTTTTGTCCACACCCTTTGACGTGGACGCTGTGGAGTTTTTGGACGCGCTTGTCCCGGCGTTCAAGGTTGCCTCGGGCGACAATGCGTTTCATCCGTTGCTTGCGGCTGTGGCGGCCACGGGCAAGCCCGTGCTCCTGTCCACAGGCCTTGTGGGGCTGGAGGATGTGCGGCGGAGCATTGCCTATCTGCACCGGCATGCCCCGGGCGGCGCGCTGGACGTTGCGGCCCTGCACTGCGTCAGCGCCTACCCAACGCCGCCGGAGCAGGCCAATGTTGCCGCCATCCGCGAGCTTGGCCGCCTTGGCGTGGTGCCGGGCTATTCCGACCATACGCTGGGCATAGAGGCCGCAGTACTGGCCGTGGCCTGCGGCGCGCGCATCGTGGAGAAGCACTTTACCATCGACAAAAAGCATTCCTCCTTCCGCGACCATGCCCTCGCCGCAGACCCGGAGGAGATGGCGCAACTGGTGCGGCGCATCCGGCGGGCCGAGGCCATGTTAGGCACGGGCCGCAAACAGCCCGCCCCGTGCGAAGAGGGCGGCGGCGCGGCAATGACGCGCTCCTTGGTGGCGTCGCGCGATGTGCGGGTGGGGACGGTACTGACGCGGGAGCATATCGACTGGGTCCGCCCCGGCGGCGGCATTGCTTCTGGCGGCGAGGATGCTGTGCTGGGCCGGGCGCTGACGCGGACCATCCGCCGCGGCGAAATGATTCTGCCGGAGGACGTGGCCCCGCGTGAGGACGCGCTGGCCGCATCCGAACCGGCGGCGGAATAACCGGCCCCGATGGCCGGGAGGACACATCATGTGCGGGATAGCGGGCTACTACGGACGGGCGGAGGTTGCGGACGGCGCGGTGCAGGCGTGCCTGCGCCGTATGCGCCACCGTGGGCCCGACGCCAGCGGCGTGTTTCGCCGTCAGCTTCCCGGCGGCATGAACGTCTGCCTGCTGCACTCGCGCCTTGCCATTATCGACCTGGATGAACGCGGTAACCAGCCCTTTGTGACCCCGCGGCACGCCCTGACCTTTAACGGCGAGGTCTACAACTATGTGGAGCGCCGCCGCGCTATGCAGGATGAGGGCGTCGTTTTCCATACCCGCACGGATACCGAGGTGCTGGCGCGCACGCTGGACGTGGAGGGTACAGGCGGGCTGGACGCGCTGGAAGGCATGTGGGCCTTTGCGGCGGTGGACCTTGCCACGGGCGCGCTGACGCTCTGCCGGGACAGATTTGGCGAAAAGCCGCTCTATATCCGGCGCGACGCTACGGGGCTGTATTTTGCCTCGGAAGTGAAATTTCTGGAGGCGCTGTGCGGGCGGCGGTTCCCGGTGAATATGGCGCACGTGCGGCGCTTCCTCGTCAACGGCTATAAGTGCCTGTACAAAACGCCGCAGACGTTTTTTACCGGCGTGGAGGAGCTTCCGGCGGCGCATGTGCTGACGCGCGGGGTGGACGGCGAGGAGCGGCGCATCCGGTACTGGACGCCGTGCGTTGCCCCGGATGACGCCATGACGCGGGACGAGGCCGTTCGCGGCGCGCGCGAGGCCTTGACCGAAGCCGTGCGTCTGCGCCTGCGGGCGGATGTGCCCATAGCCTTTTGCATGAGCGGCGGGGTGGATTCCAGCTCCCTCATCGCAGTGGCGCGGCGGATGTTTGACCACGACGTGCACGGCTTCACCATCGTCAATACCGACGAGCGCTATGCGGAGTGGGACGCGGTGGAGAAAAGCGTTGCGGACCTTGGCATCCGGCACACGGCGCTCCCTCTGCGCACGGGGGGCTTTCTGGATGGACTGCGCCGCGCGGTGCGCCAGCACGACGCCCCGGTGTATACCGTCACCTACTACGCGCATTGGCTCCTGATGCAGGCGGTGGCGGAGAGCGGGTACCGCATTTCCGTGAGCGGCACGGGCGCGGATGAGCTCTTTACGGGCTACTACGACCACCACGCGCTGTACCTGCACGATATCCACCACGATGCCGGGCTGTACGGCAGGGCGCGGGACAACTGGATGCGCCATGTGGCCCCGGTGGTGCGAAATCCTGTCCTGCAGGACCCGGACGTGTTTGTGAAGCGGCCGGGCGAACGGCGGCATATTTACCTCGACGCAGACCGCTTTGCCTCCTATCTGCGCGCGCCGTTTGCGGAGCCGTTTACGGAGCGCGGCTACGAGGGCGGCCTGTTGCGCCGCCGCATGCAGAACGAGCTATTTCATGAGGCTGTGCCCGTCATCCTGCACGAGGACGACCTCAACGCCATGGCCTTTTCCGTGGAGAACCGGTCCCCGTTTTTGGACCGCGCGCTGTTTGAGTTTTGTGGCCGCATCCCAACGCGCCACCTCATCCATGACGGCTACAACAAGTCCGTCCTGCGCGAGGCCATGCGCGGCATTGTGCCGGACCATGTGCTGGATGACCGCCGCAAGGTGGGATTCAACGCGCCCGTTTTTGGCTTCCTTGACCGCTCGGACCCTGCCGCGCGCGCCGAGATACTGCGCGAGAGTCCGGTGTTTGATGTGGTGCGCCGCAGCGCGGTGCAGGACCTGTTGGACCGCGAAACCCTGCCCAACTGCGACAGCAAGTTTCTGTTCAGCTTTTTGGGGGTGAAGATGTTCCTTGAGGAGTACGCCTGATGCGTTGGTGCTCGCGCTGTGTTTTGCCGGATACGCGTCCGGGCATTGTGCTGGACGATGCGGGCGTGTGCACGGCCTGCCGCACCCACGCCGCGCGTCCGCAGGTGGACTGGGACGGCAGGGCGCGGCGCTTTGCCGCCCTGTGCGACGAGGTCCGCGGCAGTGGTCCGGGCTACGACGTGCTCATCCCCGTCAGCGGCGGCAAGGATAGCCACTGGCAGGTGCTGACCTGCCTTGAGCATGGTTTGCGCCCGCTGTGCGTCACATGGCGGCCACCGGGGCGCACGGCCCTTGGGCGGCGGAATTTGGACAACCTCATCGCCCTTGGCGTGGACCATATGGATGTGTCCATCGCGCCGGATGTGGAGCGCCGCTTCACCCTTGCGGCCATGGAGCGCTTTGGAACGCCGGGGCTGCCCATGCATATGGCCATATTCAACATACCGCTGAACCTTGCCGTGCGCTTGTCCATCCCCCTTGTGGTGTGGGGCGAGAATTCGGCCACGGAGTATGGCTCCGAGGATGGGCGGCATATGGGCCTGCGCCTGACCTCCGGCTGGCTGGAGCGCTACGGCGTGATGCACGGCACCACGGCGGCGGACTGGGTGGGGGAGCATGGCCTCACCGCGCGCGAACTGACGCCGTATACCGGCCCGGACCCGGACGCACTGGAGGCCAGCGGCGTGCGCGCGGTCTTTCTTGGCTGGTTCTTCCCGTGGGACCCGCAGCGCATGCGCGACGTGGCGCAGGCGCACGGCTTCACCCGCCGCGAGGGCGGCGCGGCAACGGGGCTGTACGACTATGCGGACGTGGACGATGCGTTTATCAGCGTCCACCACTGGCTGAAATGGTACAAGTTCGGCTTCACCAGAACCTTTGACAATTTGTCGCTGGAAATCCGCAGCGGGCGCATAACGCGCGAGGACGCCGTGACCAGCATCCGCCAGCGCGGGGACGATACGCCGCGCGCGGACATCGCCGCCATGAGCGAGTTTTTGGGCATATCCACCGCGCGCTTTTATGACATGGCGCAGCGCTTCCGCAATCCGGACGTGTGGCAGTGGGACGGGGAGCGGTGGTGGATACCCGACTTTTTGGTGCCGCAATGGGAGTGGACATGAAAATACGGACCATCACGCCGCCACGGCAGTTTACAACCGGACGCCGCAAGGATGTCCAAATGCGCGATTGCGCCCACATCCGCCTTGCCCCGGATGAGCAGGTGACGCTGTTGACCGACGCGGGCGCGGAGTACGACGTGGCGCGCAAGTCGTGGGGCTTTTACGCCACACCGTCCATCAATGGCCGCCTTGCTGGGTTTGGCCTGCGCGCGGCGCTCCTTCGCAGCACCATAGGGCGCTATTTCATCGTGCTTATCGAGGACGGGCGCGAGGCCGAATACGCCGCCTATCTGCGCAGTGAACGGCTGACCGAGGTCTGCCGGTTGGATGAGGATGCGCTGGACGCCATAGCAAGCGCGGAGGCGGCCCATGAGTGTGGATAACGGCCTCATCTGCATCTGCGGGGGCAGCGACATGCGGCGCGAACTTGCCTACGACGCGCCGCCGCAGGGCGAAACGCATTTTTCCCTCACGGGCGAATACCGCCGGGAGTATTGGCAGTGCCAGTACTGCGGGCATATGGCCGCGCGTCTAAGCATGAATCTGAGCGGGCTGTATCAGCACGACTATGTGGAGGCCACCTACGGCGGTATGGACGGTCTGCAGCGGTCCTTTGAGCGGGTGGTGAACCTGCCCCCGGAGCAGTCGGACAATGTGGGGCGGGTGTCGCGCATTATCACCTTTGCGGAGGGGCGCTACCGGGGCGGCGACCCGTCCGGCGCGGCCATGCGGCTGCTGGACGTTGGGTCCGGGCTGGCGGTGTTTCCCCACGCCATGCGTCAGCTGGGCTGGAATTGCACCGTGGTGGACGTGGATGAGCGGTTGACGACTCACGCGGCGCAGGTGGCCGGGGTGCAGGCCGTGTGCGGCGACTTTGCCACCATGAGCGAGCTGACGGGGTATGACGCCGTCACCTTTAATAAGGTGCTGGAGCACGTGGCGGACCCCGTCGGCATGTTGGCGGCGGCGGGGGGGAGCCTTGCCCCGGGCGGCTTTGTGTATGTGGAGGTGCCCGACGGCGTGGCCGCACTGTTTGAAGGCCCGCACCGCGAGGAATTCTTTGTGGAGCATTTGCATGTGTTTTCGCCGGCATCCGTGGCCATCCTTGCCGCGCGGGCCGGATTTTCACCCCTTGCCGTGGAGCGCGTGCGTGAGCCCAGCGGCAAGTTTACCCTGCGCGCGTTTTTGGAGCCGGACAGCATGGGCCCGCATTGGTGGGCGCTGTAGGCCTCGCTCCAACGCGCTGGAATGCTGGGCTTTGCCCCGCCGTGGCCGCATTTGTGCACGGCATGAAGGATGATGTGGTTTTGACTGGATGATGGGCCGCCGCGCGAAGCGGGCGTGACGGCCACAGCAGACAGGGAGCGTACGGTGCCCCGAACCATCAACCCAAACATCACCTACGTTGGGTCCGCCCTGAGGCAGGCGCGCTACGCCATGAGCCAGCGCCACGCCATGCGGTACCTGATGCACCGGGCGCGGTGGTCGCTTTTGCCCCGGTGGCGTCGGGTTTCGGCCTTTCCGGAGCATGTGGACATTGAAACGGCCTCCGCATGCCAGATGGCCTGCCCCATGTGTTTTCAAACCGTGCGCGGCGATGTGCCGCGCGGCGTGATGGACCCGGCGCTCTTCCGCCGCGTGATGGACGAGGTGGCGGCGCGCCGTCCGTACTCCATCCGCCTGTCGTGGCGCGGGGAGTGCCTGTTGCATCCGCAGTTTGCGGAGCTTCTCGCCTACGCGCGGCAGAGGTTCTCCGGCAGTATATCCTTCCTGACCAACGCCCTTGCGCTGGATGATGCGCTGATGGAGCGCATTGTTGCCGCGCAGACGGACTATATCGTCATCTCCGCCGACGGCGTGGGCCGCACCTACGAGGCCGTGCGCCGCCCAGCGCGCTTTGACGACCTTGTGCGCAAGCTGGAGCGCCTGCGTGATATCCGCCGGGCGAATGGTTCGCGCTTTCCCCGCGTGCGCATCAACGCCGTGAGCACATGGCTCACCGCCGGGGAGCGGCGCGAGTTTGTGGAGACCTTCCAGCCGCTGACCGACGCCATCCTTATTGGCGAGATGCTGTCCAACTTTGCCGAATACACGCCGCCGCATGACCCGGATGCGTTTTGCGCCTCGCCATGGCAGCGGCTGCTCGTGGGGTGGGATGGCTCGGTGCATCCCTGCTGCTGCGATGTGGCGGGCAAGTACAGCCTTGGCAACGTGGCGGATGCGTCGCTGGCGCAGATGTGGCGCGGTGGGCGGCTGACGGCGCTACGGCGGGCCATTGCCCGCGGGCGGCGCCTCAGCATCCCCCTGTGCCGCGACACGGATTGTGGCGTGGATGAAAATGACAACGAGGCGTCGGAGGAGTTCATGGACCTGCTTCGCGCGCAGGTGATGCGCCAGCATGGGGCGGAGAGTCCGCTCCTTGGCTACTTGCGCGGCGGTGCGCGCTCCGGCGCGGGGGAGGAGGCGGCATGACATTCAAGATTGCGGCTCTTCTCAACAAATCAGAGCGCGAAGGCCCAACCATGGACGCCATCCGCGCCCGCCTTGCCGAGTGCGCGCCGGACTGCGAGCTGGAGACCTTCGTCGCCACGGACCCGGCATTCACCCAACAGGTGATGCGCTACCGCCCGCAGGTGCTGTTGTCCTATCCCTATACCGCGCGGACCTGCTCGGTGCGGTCCTATCTGTTCAAGCATATTTTGGGGTGCTTCAACGTGTGCCTGCGTACGGAAGGGCAGTTGGACTACCGCCACGGCAACAAGAATACATGGCTGGTGGGGCTGGAACCCTACGGGCCGGACTTTGTGGACTATGAGCTGTTCTGGAGCCGCCGCATTGCGCAGATGACCGGTGAGGAACTGGTGCGCTGTGGCAAGCTGTCGTCAGCCGAGCGCATCCGCGTCTTCGGCTATCCGCCCTACGAGGTCTATTTCCGCCCGTGGGACAACGCCGAAGACACCATGCCTGCGGCCTACCGCGAGCGCATGGACGCGACCCCGCGCGAGCGGGTGGTGACGTTCATTACCAACTTTTGCTTTGCCGACTACTCGGCGGAGGACATCGTCCGCGCGGGGGATTTGGTGGACGCATCGGCCCCGGATGCGCAGCAGGAGGTGGTGGCGGGCATCAACGGCGCGCGGCGGTGCGCGGTGTTCCGCCAGAAGTGGATAGACAACATCCTGCGCACGGCCTACCGCAATCCGGACGCTCTGGTGGTGGTCAAAAGCCACCCCGTGGAGCACATCATCTTCGACCGCAAGCGCCACAATCCCTACAAGGACGCCTTCTCGCGCCTGCCGAATATCCTCTACATCCGCGAGCCGGTGCGCATTGCGGACCTCTTGCGCCGCACGGGGCTGTTTTTCCACTACGGCTCCACCTGCCTTGCGGAAAGCTACCTGCTGGGCATTCCCTCGGTTTTCGTCACCAGCGAGGAACTCTACGGCGAGGGGAAGAATCCCACCAATCCGAACTTCTACTTCCACGACTCGGGCTGGGAGTCGTCGGCGCGTGCGGATATTGACGATGTCTCCGCCCTTGTGACCCAGCACCTGCACGAACCGTTGGCTTTTACCATGCGCCCGCACATGCGCCGCGTTCTCTTGGATGTCTTTAACATCGACGACGGGCATCTGCGCGGAGCCAAAGCCTATGACCCGTCGCTGGAGATTGCCCGCTTCCTTGCCGGTCTGGCGCAGGATGCGCCGCAAAAATTGCGGGATGACGACCCCTATGTGCTGAATGCCTTGGACAAGGCCGGACTGTCCGTGCTGGACGCCATGATTGCTTCTGGCGTTGCGGTTATGCAGGCCGGGGACCATGGCGCGGCGCTGCGGGAATTGAACGAGGCGCACGCGCTCTCGCGCCGGCTGGATGTGGACCTGCGCGACCTTGACCACCTGCGCGTCATTTGCATGAGCAGCCTCGGCATGGTCCAGCAGGCGCAGCGCCTCGTGGACGCTATGGAAGACTCGGCGGAGGGCAAGCGCCTGTCCGCGCGCATTGCCATGCCACCATCACAAGGAGGACCGTCATGAGCACCCTTGCCTACAGCCACCTTGAGCCGACCGATCAGGTGCGCCTGATTGCCTATAAGGATTTGGACGCCGTGTTCCGGCGGCATTTTGGCGAGGCATACGACGCCTACCGCCACGCTTGGTACGCCGCGCAGGATGGCGACCACATCCCCGAGTTTCCCCTCAGCCTCGACTTTGAGACCAACAACTTTTGCAACCTGCGCTGCCGCATGTGCCTGTTTTCCACCAATCTGCACCCGGACGCCAAGCGCCAAAAGGGCTTTTTGGGCATGGACCTGTTCCGCAAGCTGGTGGACGAGGGCGCGGAACATGGCCTGCCAGCCATGACCTTTGGCTTTGAGAGCGAGTCCCTGCTCAATCCGGCCCTTGCGGATATGGTGGCCTATGCCCGCAGGCGCGGGGTGATGGACATCCGCGTTGGCACCAACGGCATGCTGCTGGATGCGGAGATGTCCAAGCGGCTTATTGGTGCAGGGCTGACGCGGCTGGAGGTCTCCGTGGATGCCGTGAGTCCGGGCACGTATGCCGAGGTGCGTCGCGGCGGCAACTATCACCGCCTGATGCGCAATATTTTTACCTTCCTTGAGGAGCGCGACAAGGTCGGCTCGGACTTCCCCCTGTTGCGGGTGAGCTTTTTGAAGCTGGACGTCAACCGCGATGAGCTTCCGGACTTTATCAACTATTGGCGCTACGTGGCGGACTACTTTTCCATCCAGAACCTGCTGGACTACGAAATCATGGAGGAACGCCACGGCATGAGCGTGCCGCACGCCGAGGTCCCGCAGGACTTCCGCTGCGCCAAAATCAATCAGCGCATGTACGTGCGCTACAACGGGCAGGCCCTGCCGTGCGGCTACGTCTTTGGCTGGGACGGCCTGCGCCTTGGCGACCTGACGGCCATGAGCGCGCATGACGCGTGGAACTCCCCGAAATTCCGCGATCTGCGCCGGATGCATATGCGCCGCAGGTACATGGACAACCCCTACTGCCTGCGCTGTGTGTCGCACACCACCACGGGCGGGCTGGAAGTGGAACGGGAGCTGGAGGGCACCTGATGATTCAGCCGTACCGGATATGGTTCATTGGCGACTCGTCAGCCTCGGGTATTGGCCTTGGGCGCGAGGTCTTCCCCCGCCGCGTGGCCGCGCTGGCCGCGGAAGGGGGGCGTGGACCGGTGCGGGCGGTGAATTGTGCGGTGCCGGGCTTTACCAGTACGGACGCCGCCGCGCTGGTGCGCGACATTGCCGGAACGGGCGGGCTTGGCGCGGGCAGCGCTGTTGTCCTGTACCTTGGCAACAACGAGCAGGCGGCCTCGCGCTACAAGGGGCGCTACAGCGGGCTGACGCGCTGGCGGCGGGCGCTCAAGTCCTTGATGCCCGAAACGAACGGTGGCGGCGTGGTGCGGTGGGGGCGCGGCGGCCTGCACTTTGAGCCGGACCCGGCGGAGGCGGCCACGGCCAACACCGTGGAGGATTTTTTGTTCAACATGCGGCAGGTGCTGAAGGTGGTGCGCCTTGCCGGAGGACGCGCCGTGGTGGTCATCCCCAGCGCCAACAAGCGCTTTCCCCATGGCGTGGGCCTGCCCAACGCGCCGTGGTTCAAGGCCGCGCACAGCACGGACCGCATCTCGGACTTTATCCGCCAGTGGTACGACCCGGACGGCGGCGTTGTGGGCGGGCTGTATCGGGGCATCCTTGCCCTGGAGAAGGGCCGCTACGGCTTGGCGCAGGAGTTTTGCGCCGAGGCGGCAAGGGCCGATGCGCCCGGCGTCCGCGCGGCGGCGGCAAACAACGCGGCAGTGGCCCTTGCCGGGCTAGGCCGCGTGGATGAAGCCCGGCGCACCCTTGAGCGCGCGGCGGCGGAGCATCCCCTCTATGCGCCCATTTATCTGGACAATGTGGCGCGCATCCTGCGCGTGCAGGGGCGGCGCGGCGGCGCGGACGAGGCAGACCGGGCGGCCTTTTATGCGGATACGTCGCTGTACCGCGTCAAGGACGAAGGGCGCGAGGCCCTAAAGCTGGCCGCGCAGGAGAGCGGGGCGGCTGTTGTGGATGTGGACGCGCTGGCTGGCGACGGGGGCTTTGTGGACTACTGCCACCCCACCCCGGACCTGCACGGGCGCATTGCCAGCGCCGTTATGGAGGCGCTTGGCGGCGATTTGCCACAGGCGGGCGGCGAGTGCGGGTATGAGCGCTGGCTGGTCAGCCCGGACGCTTTCTCCGGTCGGTGCGGCTCCCTGCTGGACTACTACCAGATTGACCGGGGCGAGGCCGACCCCGAGGGCGTGTTCTGCACCTTTATGGAGACCTCGCGCGTGGATGTGCCGGAGGAGGATTTTCTGGCCGAGGCCATTATCGGCTTTACCCGCAGCGCGTTGGAGCATCCGCTGTTTGGCTTTGGCGAGGACCTTATGGCTATGCCGCCGCAGTATTGGTTCGAGATGCTGAGCTTTCCGGAGTTTCATACTTATCGCATCCTCGCGGTGTATTTGGACATGTTGGAGCGCGCAGGAGAGGGCGGCATTCTTGCGGAGTATCCGGGCTTTGACTTTTCTGCCGCGGCCTACCGGGACCTTGTGCTGATGAAGCGAAAGCGGCCGCTGGAGCGCCCGGTGTCCACCTCGCCAGCGTATGCGGCGCGGCTGGTGCAGAGCCTGCGCCGCTACCTGCGCGACAGGGCGCGGTTCGCCATCGACCCCGAAGCCCGCCGCCGTACCGTCATCTATTGGTACACGCGGGAGTCGTTCCGCTACGGCACGCAGTCGCGCACCAGCATGCTGTTTGATGTGTGGAGTTACGAGCGCGCCATGGAGGCGCTTCTCGCCGCGTGCGCCATCTGGCGGGCGGCGGACGACGGGGCGCTGTTTGAGGCGGGGCGGCGGCAGGTGCGGATGCTGGCGGAGCATGTGTCCGGGCTGGTGGCCGCACTGGACGAGGGCACCCCAGCGCGGGATGTGGACGCCGTGTCCGCGCGGTTTTTGGCGGAGTTTGACGCCGGCCTTGGGCAACTGGTCTGCACGGCAAAGCGGGAGGCCTCATGAGCATCCTTACCGGCCTTTTGTGGGCATGCGCCGGCCTTGCAGGGGCGGAGGCTGCCGCGCGCGTCTGCTGGCGCACCCTTGTGCCGCGCCGCAAGCGTCTGTTTGTGGAGGCTCTGCTGCCGGGCACGGCGGCGGCGGCTTGTTTGCGGATGGATTCTCGCATTTCCGCCAG
>NZ_JBUDSW010000056.1:0-16007 GCF_054921475.1 Desulfobaculum sp.
CAGGCTCAAGGGCCGTGGGCCCTTGAGAATCCCATGTGCGCACAGGCCGGGTGCCGGTATCGGGGGCGGTCGTCACCCCTGTGTGGCTCTCGTCCGTGGAGATGGGGAAGAATTTTTTTGGGGCGTTGTGCTCAGTGAAGACCGGTGAGAATCCCTGTCTGGCTGTTCGAAAGACGAAAGGCAGAAGAATCCGCCCGCCCAGCCCTCTTGTTCGGGCGGCTTCCGTCCAAAAAATCCTGGGAATTGCAATTCACCTCTTTCCTTTGAGCAGCTCTGCTCTCTTGAGCTCGTAGGTCGTTCGGCCTGGAGGGACGAAGAGCCGTAGAGATCAAGTCGCCGGAGGCCCTCTTCCTCCCTGATTGTGGCCTTTTGGCCCAAAAAAGTGCACCTCAGCGCAATATTTTTGCGTCGCGTTCGTTCGGATATTCGTACATGGCGGGGTTTTGTCCACTGCCGTGGACCCTCAAAAAGAGTCATTTTGTTCACTTTTGCGGGAAAAAGTGTCCCGTAAAAGTGAACGTCAACCCGTAAACCAAGGAATCATGCGGGAAATATGAAATTTCACCAGAAGGGGACTGCCGTCCGATTTTTCAGATTTTGAGGGACCGTCTGAATTGCCGGACACCCTTTAGAAATGGCACAAACCCGTGTAGTATACTGCGTAACTGGGATGCTGTCTGAGGCGCGTCGTGAAAAAGAGTAAACTATTTGAGCGGATTAGATGGATTGCGGAAAGTGAAGCGTCCTAGGGGTGATCGGTGTTTTTGTGAGTCCTTTTTTTCAGACAGTGTGGTGATTTTTGTGCGCGGGATCACAAAGGGTGAATTTCGGTAACAAGCTGAAATCATTGCTAAAGTGAGATAAACGCAGTTTTGGCACGCTATTTGTTGAAGAGGGTGTGGATTATCGTTCAACCTCTAACTCGCTTTCCAAGGAGCCTTCTATGTCCATAGGAGTTTTGGCCCTTGTCGCCGTTCTTCCCATAGCGCTCGCACTGGTGCTTATGGTGGGCCTTCGTTGGCCTGCAACCAAAGCTATGCCTCTGGCGTGGCTTGTTACCGCACTGGGCGCTATTTTGGCGTGGCAGCTGCCTACCGGGTACGTGGCCGCTCTGACTCTTCAGGGCTTTGTAACTGCCATTGGCATTTTGATCATTGTCTTTGGCGCAATCCTCATTCTGTACACGTTGCAGTACAGTGGTGGTATGGAAACCATTCAGTACGGCTTCCAGAATATTTCTCGCGACAGACGCGTGCAGGCCATCATCATTGGCTACATGTTCGCGGCGTTCATTGAGGGTGCTGCTGGCTTCGGCACTCCCGCTGCGCTGGCTGCACCGCTGCTGCTGAGCCTCGGCTTTCCGCCGCTGGCTGCCGCCGTTATCTGTTTGGTGTACAACTCCTTCCCCGTGACCTTCGGTGCTGTTGGTACGCCTGTCGTCCTCGGCCTGAAGTTCCTGAAGGACCTTGTGGAAGCTGCTGCCGTTTCCGGTCTTGCTGGTGTGAACTTTACCAGCATGGAGTCGTTCAACATGCTGGTTGGCAAGTGGGCTACGCTGCTGCACCTGCCCATGATCTTTATCCTTCCTGTGTTCACGCTGGGCTTCATCACCCGTGTGTTCGGCCCCAACCGCTGCTGGTCTGACGGTTTTAAGGCATGGAAGTTCTGCATGTTTGCGGCGGTGTCCTTCACCGTGCCGTACATGATTTTCGCATGGTTTGTCGGACCCGAATTCCCGTCCATGATTGGCGGCCTGATCGGTCTCGGCATTCTGATTTTTGGTGCCAAGCGTGGCTTCTGCGTGCCTGAGGACACGTGGGACTTTGGTCCTCACAGCAAGTGGGAGGCCGAATGGACTGGTTCTATCGCCCCTGACGAAAAGGCTGAGTTCCGCCCGCACATGACCCAGTTCCGCGCTTGGGTCCCCTACGTGCTTATCGGCCTCATCCTTGTCATCACCCGTATCCCCGAGCTTGGCCTGAAGGGTTTCCTCGCTGCCCAGAAGATTTCCTTCACCAACATCCTTGGATACGAGGGCGTTAACGGTGCCATCGCGTACCTGTACCTGCCCGGCACCATTCCCTTTATCCTTGTTGCCATCCTGACCATCTTCATCCATGGCATGAACGGTGATGGCGTGAAGCGGGCATGGACCGAGTCCATCGCAAAGATGAAGAACCCCGCCATCGCGCTGTTCTTTGCTGTGGCGCTGGTGTCCATCTTCCGCGGTTCCGGTGTTGGCAACGAGCTGTTCAACCCCAACGGCTACCCCTCCATGCCCCTGGCAATGGCGAAGATGGTTGCCGCCATGGTTGGCAATGCTTGGCCGATGTTTGCCTCCTTCGTTGGTGGTCTTGGCTCCTTCATCACTGGCTCCAACACGGTTTCCGACCTGCTGTTTGCTGAGTTCCAGTGGGGCGTTGCCACCACGCTTGACCTGCCCCGCCAGATCATCGTGGCCGCTCAGGCCGTTGGTGGCGGCATGGGCAACATGGTGTGCATCCACAACATTGTGGCTGTGTGCGCCGTGGTTGGCCTGTCCGGCATGGAAGGTCAGATCCTCAAGAAGACCGTTTGGCCCTTCCTGCTGTACGGTCTGGTCGTTGGCATTGTTGCCAGCCTGATGAGCTTCGTCTTCTTCCCGCACCTCTTCTAAGCGGCGAAGAATTGAAGGGTTTCTGGCCGCGAAAGTGGCCCGAAACCAATACAACGTGTGTATGTCGAGATGCCGGGGGCGGGCTTTCCGCCCCCGGTCCATCTCGTAACGTCAGCCCAGAGTTCAGGAGAGTACGATGAATGATGCCCTGAAAAAGGAATTTCAAGCCGTAGTCGGCAAAGAAAACGTAATGGACGCCGAGCCTGATAAGCAGGCGTACTCGTACGACTCTGCCGTTCTTGATCCTGTAATCCCCGAACTGGTTGTTCGCCCGACCAATAGTGAACAACTTGGCAAGGTTGTGGCGCTCTGCAACGAGAACGGCATGCCCATTACGCCTCGCGGCGCTGGCACCAATCTCTCCGGCGGAACCATTCCGGGCCGCAATGGCGTGGTGATTCTCACCAATGCCATGAACAAGATTCTTGAGATTAACGAGGAAGACCTGTACGCAGTGGTTCAGCCCGGCGTTGTCACGGCGCAGTTCGCGAACGAGGTTGCCAAGCGCGGTCTGTTCTATCCTCCGGACCCGGGTTCTCAGAACGTCTCCACTCTGGCTGGCAACGTGGCCGAGAACGCAGGCGGCCTGCGTGGCCTCAAGTACGGCGTGACCAAAGACTATGTCATGGGCGTCGATTTCTTTGACGTAAACGGTGGACTGGTGAAAACCGGCTCCCGTACGGTCAAGTGTGTGACCGGATTCAATCTTTCCGCACTGCAGGTGGCGGGCGAGGGCAGCCTCGGCGTCATCAACGAGATCATCCTCAAGCTCGTGGCACCGCCGCAGGACAACAAGGCCATGATGGCCGTGTTCGATTCCATCGACAAAGCCTCCGAGACGGTTGCTGCCATCATCGCCAACAAGATCGTGCCCTGCACCCTTGAGCTGATGGACAAGAAGACCATCGAGCTGGTGGAAGCCTTCACCAAGGTTGGCCTGCCCACCGAGGCAGACGCCATCCTCCTCATCGAGGTTGACGGCCACCCCGCACAGGTTGCCGACGAAGCCGAAAAGGTTATCGAAATCGCCAAGAAGTGCGGCGCCATCGACGTGAAGGCCGCCAAGGACGCTGCCGAGCGCCACAACATTTGGGAAGCCCGCCGCGCGGCTCTGCCCGCGCTTGCCCGCGCCAGACCGACCACCGTTCTGGAAGACGCCACTGTGCCGCGCTCCCAGATCCCAAACATGATCCGCTCCATCAACGAGATTGCCAAGAAGCACAACGTGATGATTGGCACCTTCGGCCATGCTGGCGACGGCAACCTGCACCCGACCATCCTGTGCGACCGCCGCGACAAGGCCGAGTTCGAGCGTGTGGAAGCTGCTGTTGACGAAATCTTCGACGTGGCACTGTCCCTCAAGGGCACGCTGTCCGGCGAACATGGCATCGGTCTTGCGAAGGCCAAATGGCTGGAGAAGGAGACCTCCAAGGCGACCATCGACTACGCCAAGAAGATCAAGGCGGCCGTGGACCCGAAGGGTATCCTGAACCCCGGCAAGATCATAGGAGCGTAGAGGAATGGCTGACTTGCAAAAACTCGCAACCATGCTGCAGGAGCTGGATGACCAGATGGTCGCCTGCATGAAGTGCGGCATGTGTCAGGGCGTGTGCCCCGTGTTTGCGGAATCCATGTCCGAGGCCGACGTCACGCGCGGCAAGATCGCGCTGCTGGAGAATCTGGCGCACGAGATGATCAAGGACGCCGACGGCGTTAAGGAACGTCTGAACAAGTGCCTGCTGTGCGGTTCCTGCGCGGCTAGCTGTCCTTCTGGTGTTCGGATTATGGACATCTTCCTGAAGGCGCGCTGCATTGTGAACGGCTACCTTGGCCTTTCTCCGGCCAAGAAGGCTATCCTTCGCGGTATGCTCACCCGCCCGAAGCTGTTCAACGCCCTGCTGGACGTTGGCGGCAAGTTCCAGGGACTGGTGACCTCCAAGGCGGACGACATTATCGGAACGTCCTGCTCCAAGCTGATGAGCCCCATCATCGGCGACAGGCACTTCAAGCCGCTGGCGAAGAAGGCCTTCCACCGCGAAGTTCCGAGTTTGGATACCACGCCGGGCGCTTCTGGCATTAAGATTGCTTTCTATCCCGGATGCGCTGTGGACAAGTTCTTCCCCAGTGTCGGCATGTCCGCGCTGAAGATCTTTAAGCACCACGGCGTTGGCGTGTTCATGCCCGAAGGGCAGGCATGCTGCGGACTTCCGTCGCTGGCTTCCGGCGATATGGAGTCCTTTATGCGGCTGGTGCAGAAGAACGTGGAGATGTTCGGCAAGGTGCCGTTCGACTATTTGGTCACTCCCTGCGGCTCCTGCACGGCAGCATTCAAGGAAGTGTGGCCCAAGTTTGCCGCGGAGATGCCCTCCGCCATTCGCCACACGGCGATGGAGCTGGCCGACAAGGCCATCGACATCAACCAGTTCATTGTGGACAAGCTCGGCGTCGAGGTTGCGGAAGAGGCCCCCAAGGGTGGCACTCCCGTCACGTACCACGACCCGTGCCATTTGGATAAGTCGTTGCACGTCACCGCGCAGCCCCGTGCTCTGCTGAAATCAAACCCGGCCTACGACTTCCGGGAGATGAACGAGCACAACAGGTGTTGCGGGAATGGCGGCAGTTTTAACCTCTATCACTACGACGTTTCCAAGAAGATCGGTGAACGCAAACGACAGAACATCGTCGACTCCGGGGCCAAGGTCGTCACGACCGGCTGTCCCGCGTGTATGCTGCAGATGAGCGATCTGCTCTCGCAGCACGGCGATGGCATCACCGTAAAGCATGTCATCGAGATCTACGCGGAAACGCTCGGCTAACAAACCGCGTACGGGCGGCGGCCATGGCCGCCGCCCGGAAACAGAGGAATCGCCATGTCGAAAAATCTGTACATCACCGCAACCGAGTCCCGGAGCGGAAAGTCGGCCATCGCCCTCGGCGTGATGCAGCTGCTCACGCGCGATGTGCGCAAGGTCGCCTTCTTCCGTCCCATCATCAACAACAATGCTGATGGTGCCCGGGACCACGACATCAACCTCATCCTCAAGCAGTTCAATCTGGACATCGCCTACGAGGACACCTACGCCTGCACGCTGACCGAGGCCCGCGAACTGACCAACAGCGGCCAGCACGCTCAGCTGCTTGAGAACATCCTTGCCAAGTACAAGGCCCTGGAGGCCGAGTACGACTTTGTGCTGTGCGAAGGCACGGACTTTCAGGGCAAGGACGCCGCTTTTGAGTTTGACCTCAACGCCGACATCGCCGCCAACCTCGGTTGCCCGGTGATGCTCATCGTTTCCGGCCGTGCCAAGAGCGACGAGGAGATTGTCGAATCCACCCAGCTGACCATCGACACGATGGAGGAGAAGGGTGTTGAAGTTGTTGCGGCTGTTGTGAACAGGGCCGAAAAGGATGCGGACATCGCCTCCATCAAGTCCGACATCGAATGCAAGGTGCGCTGCGCCCAGCCCCTGTCCGTCTACGTCATTCCGGAGGAGGAAGGCCTCGGCAATCCCACCATCAAGGACGTGATGAGCTGGCTGGACGCCAAGGTCCTGTACGGACATGGCCGCCTGGAAACGCTGGTGGACGACTACCTCGTCGCCGCCATGCAGATTGGCAACTTCCTCGACTATCTTTCCAAGGGCAGCCTCATCGTCACCCCCGGTGACCGTGAAGACATCATCATTACCGCTCTGGCGTCCCGGCTGTCTGGCGCCTACCCCGACATCTCCGGCATCGTCCTGACTGGCGGCCTGGAGCCTTCGGCCAACATGCACCGCCTTATCGAAGGCTGGACCGGCGTGCCGCTGCCCATCCTTTCCGTGAAGGGCCACACCTACCAGACCACGCAGAAGCTGGCCGAACTCTACGGCCGCATCGACCCCGAGGACCAGCGCAAGATTGCCCTTGCCCTCGGCACCTTCGAGAGCCACGTCAACGGCGCGGAACTCTCCGAGCGTCTGGTTGCCAGAAAGTCCACCAAGGTCACCCCGAAGATGTTCGAGTACAACCTTGTGGAGAAGGCCAAGAGCCACAGAATGCGCATCGTCATGCCCGAGGGCGAGTGCGACCGCATCCTGCTTGCCGCCGAGATTCTGCTGCGCCGCAATGTGTGCGAAGTCATCATCCTTGGCAACACCGCCAAGCTGAAGGCCAAAGTGTCCGAGCTGGGCGTCAACCTCGACGGCGCGACCATCATCGACCCCGCCACCTCCGACCTGCTGGACGAGTACGCGCAGACCTACTTTGAGGCGCGCAAGCACAAGGGCATCCTCATCGATGAAGCCCGCGACAAGATGCTCGACCCCACGTATTTCGGTACCATGATGGTGCACAAGGACCACGCCGACGGCATGGTTTCCGGCGCCATCAACACCACGGCCCACACCATCCGTCCGGCCTTTGAGTTCGTGAAGACCAAGCCCGAGGCGTCCATCGTCTCCAGCGTGTTCCTCATGTGCCTGAAGGACCGCGTCCACGTCTTCGGCGACTGCGCCGTGAACCCGAACCCCAACGCCCAGCAGCTGGCCGAGATTGCCATCGGCTCCGCCGAGACGGCCCGCATCTTTGGTGTGGACCCCCGCGTGGCCATGCTGTCCTACTCCACAGGCGCTTCCGGCAAGGGTGCCGACGTTGAAAAGGTGAAGGAAGCCACCGCGCTGGCCAAGGAAAAGGCCCCCGAGCTGCCGCTCGAAGGTCCGCTCCAGTTCGACGCCGCCGTGGATCCCGACGTGGCCGCCACCAAGATGCCCGGCAGCGATGTTGCGGGCAAGGCGACCGTGTTCATCTTCCCGGACCTGAACACCGGCAACAACACCTACAAGGCAGTGCAGCGTTCCTCCGTTGGCGCGGTGGCCATTGGTCCCGTGCTGCAGGGCCTCAACAAGCCCGTGAACGACCTGTCCCGTGGCTGCACCATCCCCGATATCGTGAACACCGTGGCTATTACCGCCATTCAGGCGCAGGCTGAAAAAGGGCTCGTCTAGGCCCGTTTGAATAGAAAGGATAAAAATATGAAGATTTTGGTTATCAATTCCGGCAGCTCCTCCATCAAGTATCAGCTGTTTGACATGGCCGCCGATACCGTGCTGGCCAGCGGCGTTGTGGAGCGCATCGGTCTGGACATGGGTGTCCTCTCCCACAAGCGCTACCCCGACACCGATCAGGAATCCAAGAGCGTTTTCGAACAGCCCATCGCGGACCATGAGGTCGGCATGGAGCTGGTCATCGAGAAGCTGGTCTCCAAGGAGATTGGCGTTATCACCGATACGTCCGAGATCGAAGGCGTGGGTCACCGTATCGTCCACGGCGGCGAAAAGTACACCACTCCCATGATCGTTACCGAGGAAGTGAAGAAGGGCATTGAAGAGGTTGCACCTCTCGCGCCCCTGCACAACCCCGGTCACCTCGCCGGCATCAACGTGGCCCAGCGCCTGTTCCCCAATGCCGGTCATGTGGTTGTGTTCGACACCGCCTTCCATCAGACCATGCCCCCGCACGCGTACCACTACGCGCTGCCCTACGAGATGTACGAGGAACTGCACGTGCGCCGCTACGGCTTCCACGGCACCTCCCACCGCTACGTGGCCGGTCAGGCCGCCGAGCTGCTGGAGCGCCCGCTGGACGAGCTGAACCTCATCACCGTTCACCTTGGCAACGGCAGCTCCGTGACCGCCATCAAGGACGGCAAGTGCATCGACACCTCCATGGGCCTCACCCCCACCGGCGGCGTCATCATGGGCACCCGTACCGGCAACATTGATCCCACCATCCTTGGCTTCATCGCCCGCGAAAAGGGCATGACCATCGATGAACTGGACGAAATGGTCACCAAGAAGTCCGGCCTGCAGGGCCTGTGCGGCATGTCCGACCTGCGCGACATCCACGCCGCCTGCGAAAAGGGCGACGAGCGCGCCCAGCTTGCTCTGGACATGCTGTGCCACCGTGTGCGCCAGTACATCGGTGCCTACATGGCCGAACTCGGCCGCGTTGACGGCATCGTCTTCACCGCCGGCATCGGCGAGAACGACGACATCGTCCGCGCCAAGACCCTGAGCGGTCTGGAGAACTTCGGCATCGAGCTGGACGCCGAAGCCAACGCCCAGCGCCCCGGCGACTGGATGCGCATCTCCACCGAAAGCTCCCGCACGCCTGTGTTCGTCATCCGCACGAACGAAGAGCTTGCCATCGCGCAGCACACTGAGGCCCTCATCGGCACCAAGTCTGCGTAATCCACTCACATAAGGGTAGGGACCTCCTCTGTGCCGGAGGTCCCTGCCTTTTCTTTAAGGAATCCGCGTCCTGACGGAGTGCGGAATGGACAGTAACGTGCCCGATATGGGGAGGAATACGTATGAGCTCAAATGAACAACTCGTTACGGAGTTCTCGGAGCGCGCCACCAAGGTCGGCGCTACCGTCTCCGAGGTGAAGAGCCTTTCCGAGGCCTTTGCCTACACCATGGATCTCTGCTCGAAGAAGGATGCTTGCCAGCTGCTGCTTTCCGGCTGTGGCGAGGCGCTGTCCGACGGCGCGCAGGCTGCCTGTGACGCCAAGCAGGACAAAGTTATTTCTGCCCCTGCCCTTGATGAAGATGCCTTTGCCGAACTCGCAGGCCTGTGCGAGGAGGGCGGCTTTACGCTGATCAAGGAAGGCATGCGCGACCATCTGGCCGGTATCGACATCGGCGTGACCGTGGCTGACTACGGCGTTGCGGACTCCGGCACCCTGGTGCAGCAGTCCTCCAGCGAAGAAGTCCGCCTGACCACGATGATTGCCGAGAACCATGTCGCCATTCTGCCCAAGTCCCGCCTGCGCGCCTCCACCTACGAGGTGGAGAAGGATTTCGTCTCCATGGTGGACGATTCCCCCAGCTACATGGCGTTCATCACCGGACCGAGCCGCACCGCCGACATCGAGCGCGTGCTTGCCATGGGTGTTCATGGCCCGCTGGAACTGCACATTCTGCTGCTGGAGGACTAGGATGCAGGACGTAAAGACGAAATCCCTCTCGGATTACCGCAAATTTTGTAAGGAAGCCCTCGACGACGACTTTCTGCGTCAGGCCATGGACAACTTCGCCACCGCTTACCGCGCCAACCGCATCAACGCCTTTGCCGATGTGAACGAGCGTGAGCTCATCGGCCACATTGCCGATGCCAAGGACGAAGCCATCCAGCGCCTGCCCGAGCTCTTTGAGGAGTTCAAGGCCAAGGCCGAAGCCGCAGGCGTGCACGTCCACCTCGCCAAGACCGCCCGCGAAGCCAACGAGCTTATCGCCAAGATCGCCCGCGACAACGACGTGAAAAAGATCATCAAGTCCAAGTCCATGACCGCTGAGGAAACCCACCTCAACCATCACCTCGAAGGCGAATTTGAAGTGGTGGAGACCGACCTTGGCGAGTGGATCATCCAGATGCGCAAGGAAGGCCCCTCGCACATGGTCATGCCGGCCATCCACCTGTCCCGCTATCAGGTGCGCGACCTCTTCACCGACGTCACCGGCAAGCAGCAGGACTCCGACATCCAGAAGCTGGTGAAGGTGGCCCGCCGCGAACTGCGCCGCCACTTTGCCGAGGCAGACATGGGCATCTCCGGCGGCAACTTTGCCGTTGCCGAGACCGGCACCATCGGCCTCGTCACCAACGAAGGCAACGCCCGTCTGGTCAGCACGCTGCCCCGCGTGCACGTTGCCCTGTGTGGTCTGGACAAGCTGACCCCCACCATCCACGACGCCCTGCGCGTGCTCAAGGCCCTGCCGCGTAACGCCACCGGTCAGGCCCTGACCTCCTACATCACGTGGATTACCGGTGCCAACGAGTGTGCCACCACCACGGACGGCAAGAAGGAAATGCACGTGGTCTTCCTCGACAACGGCCGCAGCGCCATGGCCGAGGACAAGGACTTTTCGCAGGTGATGCGCTGTGTGCGCTGTGGCGCATGCGCCAACGTCTGCCCCGTGTACCGTCTGGTTGGCGGCCACAAGATGGGTCACGTCTACATCGGCGCCATCGGCCTCATCCTGACTTACTTCTTCCACGGTCGCGACAAGGCCAAGAACCTTGTGCAGAACTGCATCAACTGTGGCGCATGTAAGGAAGTCTGCGCCGCGGGTATCGATCTGCCGCGCCTCATCAAGGAAGTGCACGCCCGCACCGTCGAGGAAGAGGGCCATCCCCTGTACTCCACGCTGCTTGGCAAGCTGATGAAGAACCGCAAGCTCTTCCACACCCTGCTGCGCACGGCCAAAGTTGGTCAGGTGCCCATGAAGGACAAGGAAGGCTTCCTGCGTCATCTGCCGCTGATGTTCTTCAAGGAGCACAACTTCCGCGCTCTGCCCACCGTGGCGGACAAGCCCTTCCGCGATATGTGGAAGGAGATTGAGCCCCGCCTGAAGGGCAGTGGTCTGCGTGTCGGCCTCTTTGCCGGCTGCGTGCAGGACTTCGTGTACCCCGAGCAGATGGACGCCGCCGGGAAGGCGACACGGGTGGCCTACTGCCCCGAACGCACCTACGCGGTTCACGGCATTGAGGAGGTGATGGAGAAGAAGGACGTCCAGATGGCGTTCCCCATGGACCAGTCCTGCTGTGGCCTGCCCCTGCAGATGATGGGCGAGATGTCCCACGCCGCCGAGGTGGCGGAGCAGAACGTGTCTGCCTTTGATCCGGCGGAATACGACTACATCATCACCTTGTGCGCCTCCTGCGCATCGCACCTCAAGCACAACTACCCCAAGCTGCTTGAAGACAACGCCGCCATGAAGGTGAAGGTGCAGCAGTTTGCGGACAAGGTCATCGACTTTAGCTCCTTTGTGCGCGACGTCCTCGGCTACGACACGGACGACTTCAAGACCGTGGCCGTCACCGAGAAGACCACCTACCACGCTCCTTGCCACCTGTGCCGTGGCCTCGGCGTGAAGGAAGCCCCGCAGGACCTCATCCAGAAGTCCGGCCTCGACTACGCCAAGGCCGACGAGGAAGACGTGTGCTGCGGCTTCGGTGGTACCTTCTCCGTGAAGTTCCCCGAGGAATCCCGCGAGCTGCTGAACAAGAAGCTCGACAACATCAAAAAGACCGGTGCCAAGCAGCTGCTGACGGACTGCCCCGGCTGCGTGATGCAGCTGCGTGGCGGTGCCCGCCGCCGCGGCGATTCCATCAAGGTTCGCCACATTGCCGAGGCACTGGCCGAACGCCTGAAATAATGCCTTGAAGCCGGAGCCATCCCGGTGGCTCCGGCCACGGCGTCCCCCGGTCATGCCCAGCATGGCCGGGGGATTGCCGTATCTGACGGGGCGCTCTGGAGCCTTCTGTCCGGATGGACGGGAAGCAGAGGACAACGGCGACGTTTCCCGCTATCCTGCATCCAGAAACGCCGGGGCCCACCCGCCGCGGCGATGCACAGGGAGGAATGATGAAAGGAAAGACCAAGCGCGAGTCCGCCACCACGCTGAACCAGCGGATGCTCCCGCAGGATGCCAACCCCGCGGGCAACGTCCATGGCGGTGTTACGCTGAAGTACATCGACATCGCCGCCGGCACCGTGGCCATGCGCCATTGCCGTTCCAACGCCGTCACCGCGTCCATCGACCGCTTGAACTTTCTGCAGCCCGTGTACGTGGGCGAGATGGTCAGCTTTAAGGCCAGCCTGAACTATACGGGCCGTACGTCCATGGAAATTGGCGTACGCGTGGAGTCCGAGAACATGTTCACGGGCGAGAAGCGCTACTGCGCCTCGGCCTATGTGACCTTTGTGTCGCTCGATAAGGACGGCAAGCCCCGCGAAGTGCCGCCCCTGATTCTGGAGACCGATGAAGACCACCGCCGCTGGAACGAGGCCGAAAACCGCCGCCGCATCCGCAGGCAGGAGCGCCAGCGCGAGAGCGAATCCCAGCACGGCAACCCCTGACACCCAGCCCGCCCCGCGCGGCTTGGAGGCCCAAATGATCAAGCATATCGTGATGTGGACCCTGAAGGACGAAGCCGAAGGTGCGCCCAAGGCTGAAAACGCCAAACGTATGAAGACCATGCTCGAAGACCTGAGGGGCCGCGTCCCCGGACCGCTGGAGCTTGAGGTGGGCATCAATATCGACCCCGAAGGCGGCGTGAGCGATGTGGCGCTGTACACCACCTTTGAGGATACCGACGCCCTTGCCGCCTACGCTGTGCACCCCGAGCACCTGAAGGTGGTGGAGTTCATCAAAAAGGTCGTGACCGAACGCCGCTGCGTGGACTACCGCGTGGACTAGGTGATGTTTTTCGCGCGGCGATGAGCGCTGCGCAAGACGCTTAAACGGCCCGCTTCTGGCGGGCCGTTTGTCGTTGTGGGGGGAGCTAGATGGTGCGCTGTGGGCGCAACTGCACGACGGCGATGCGCCAGCCGCCAAGGTCCAGATATTGGTCGTAGGACAGGGCCAGCGGTTTGCCGAGGCGGACGATGTCCGAGAGGTCGAAGGCCATGCGGACTTCGGCCACGGCGGGCAGGCGGTCCATGACAAAGACCACTAGCGTGTGGGTGGACAGCTGGTCGAAACTGGTCAGGCCGTCTTCGGGCATGACATTGAGGGCGCTGAGGGTATGATAGATACCGGTCCAGTGTTCTGGCAGTTCATCGGCCTGCGGCATGGCATCCTTGGGGATGAGCATGGCTGTAATGCGCGGATGCTCCACGGACACAGGCGCGGCCTGCGCGGCGTCGATGTGCAGGCCGCCGCGGCCTACAGTGTAGGTGGCGCTGTACATGATGCGTGCGGCGCGTCCGTTGGCGTCGGTAACGCGGAGTATGCCGCTGGCAAAACGCCCCTGTGGGCCGTCGCCCCGCTCGCGGGAGTCGTAGAGCGTATGTTCGGCCACGGTAAAGCCGGGGTAGTCGAAGTCGTCGTCAAGGGCGTCCGCGACTTCCGGCGGCATGTGGGCGCCGCTGAGGGGGGCGCCTTGAATGGCGGCGAAGATGGCGCGGGCGGCGTAGTCCGCATCAGCGGGAATGGCGTCGCCGCGTGCGGGCAACTGCTGCGGCACGGGCGCAAGGCGCGTGGGATAGCCAGCGCATGCGGCCAGCGCCGCAAGAAGGACAAGGCCGATGTATAATGGCATCAGCCACGAGCGTATTGGCATGGAGCCCTCCGGGGATGGATGTCACGAAAGGCACACCATAGCACAGGACGGGCGGGAGTGCAGGGAAAAATGGCCCATGCGCGAAGCCCGGGCGTGATGCCCTGCAATGCCGGGAGGGTAGAGCGCAAAAAAAAGCCGCTACCGGAAGGGCAGCGGCTGGCGGCTATCGGGAGTAGGTGCCCATGGTTTGGGCCGAGTCCAGAATGTGTCCGTCCATGGCGGCGAGGAGGGCGTCGCGCGTGGCCTTTTTGGGGTCAAGGTCCAGCTCGCAGTCCAGCGCGTACACGGTGAAGATGTAGCGGTGCTTGCCGTGGCCTTCGGGCGGGCAGGGACCATTGTAGCCGAGGTTGCCCCACGAGTTCAGCCCCTGCTTCATGCCGGAGGGGTGCTCCTCGGTGCGGGGAATCTTGGCCGCAAGGCGGAAGGCCACGCCGGGAATGCCATAGACCACCCAGTGCGTCCACGTGCCGCCCGGAGCGTCCGGGTCTTCGCAAAGCAGGGCAAAGGACTGCGTGCCCTCGGGGGCATTGTCCCAGTCAAGTGCTGGGGAAAAGTCGCTGGCGTCGCAGGTGAACTGGAGAGGGATGCGCGTCCCCTCCTGAAAAGAGCTGCTGTAGAGTTTCATGGGGCTAATCTCCTGCTGGTTGTAAGGTCGGCGCATCCTAGCAGAGGGGGCACCGGGTGGCAAAGGGGATGGATGGAGACAAGGTCCTCTTAGTAAAATGAAATATTTCAGGATGTTGTAGGCTGATGGTACAGCGTCGTCCAGTTGGTGTTTCCGGTTGTGCTATGATACCGATAGGTTTTGCCAATGCACGCAGGGGATTGCTGGTCTTTTCGGAAATGCGGGGAGAGGGAAACAACGTGGCGAACACGGATGAGAGGGCGCATGGATGCGCCGCATGGCGAGGCCGGGCGCGTCTTGTGACCGCCGGGGCCGCCGTGCTTGGTTTGGCGGGATGCCGCCTTGATATGTCCGTTGGGGCACACCCAACTGCGCAGGATTGGGTACTGGTCGTTGGTGCTGCGGCGGTGGTCGCTGTGGTGGCGGCTTTGGTGCTCCGCGTTTTCAGCTTATCCCGCTCCGTTCGCGAGCACAGCGCCGCCCGCCGGGATGCGGAGCGGCGTTTGGCCGTTTCCGAGGCCCGCCTTGCGGAGCAGAATGCACTGTTTTCCCTTGCCTCCATTGGCGCGTGCCGCTCAAATATGGACGGGACGCGTTTGCTTTCGGCCAATATGCCGCTGGCGAAGATGCTGGGGTTCGCCTCGCCGGAGGAGCTTGTCCGGGAGCAAAATGAACGTAGCTTCATTGAGAATTCCGAGGCTCGGGAGCGGGCTGTGGAGCAGTTGCGGCAGACCGGGCGCGTTGGCGGGGTGGCTATCCGCTTCCGCCGCCGCGATGGGCAGCTGCGCCATGCCGTCTTTTCCGGAACCGCCACTGGCGACGGCACCATTGAAGGCGTGTTTGTGGACATTACGGAGCAGATGCATTTCAAGTCTGCCCTGCGCAGCCGCAATGCCTTTATGCAGTCCCTTGTCTCCGCCTTGCCCATTGCGATTTTCTTTAAGGATATTCATGGCCGCATTGAGATGGTCAACAGCTGCTACGAGGACCTTGTGGGGCGTCAGGCGAGCGAGGTCATCGGCAAGACCGTCCGGGATTTGTTTCCGGCGGAGCATGCGGAAACATATGAACGTATGGACGCCGAACTCATTGCCAGCGGCGGCGCGATAACCCAGCGTTACGAGACTAAGGTCCAATCCCAGCGCGGCATGCTGCGCGATACCCTTATCACCAAGGAACTTCTGCTGGATGAGGCGGGCAGGCCCCTTGGCATTGTGGGGGTGGTGCTGGACATCACCGACAGCCGCCGCATGATGGACACGGTGCAGGAAAGCCGGAACCTGCTCTCCGCCCTTATCGATTCCGTGCCTGACATTGTCTATTACAAGGACACGGAACTGCGCTTTTTGGGCGTGAATAAAGCCTTTGCCGATGAGGCGTGCCTTGCTGTGGAGGCGTTCATAGGCAAGCGGAATCGTGAGATTTTCCCGGCCGAGATTTCCGCGCGTTTTGAGGTGCACGAGCGTGAGACGCTGCGCAGCAAACGCACGCTGGCGCGTGAGGAGTGGGTGAACTTTCCGGGCGGTGGTCTGCGCCTGTTCGAGACGCTGCATACGCCGTTTCTGGGGCCGGATGGCAACATTATCGGCGTGGTGGGCGTTGGGCGCGACATCACCGAGA